>JAPLSS010000090.1 GCA_026398515.1 Candidatus Sumerlaeota bacterium
AAGAGATACCACGTTCCGTCGATCTTGTAGATTTTGGCGGCCTCGGCGCCCAGGCCCGTGTAAACGGGCACGCCCGGCTCGTCGAGGATTTCCCGGCCGTCCCAGCTCAGTTTGTAAATCCGGTTCTCGTTGCCTGTCTCTTTGCTGTCCGGGGATCGCAGTTTGCGACTCGTGTTGCAGATCAGGTAGGCCTGCCGCGACTCGTCGTCCCAGAACACGCCCGGATCGTCCAGGACCTTCTCTGTAGGCAACAATTGGTGTGGCTCGGACCATGGGCCGCGAATGTCGCGGGCGGAACTCATGAACAGGCCATGCCTGGCGTCAACCTGATAGCAATGCCAGAGGCCGTCGTGCCAGGCCAGATCGCCCGCCCAGACTCCGAACGAATACCCATTCATCCGGTCCCAATTATACTCCGGCGCCCAGGAGAGCTGGGGCCAAACATGGCCAATGCTGGTCCAGTTGACCATGTCCTTGGATTCCAAGATGACCATGCCCGGCGCCATGTGCTGCTTCGAGGAGATCATGTAATAGGTATCGCCCGCCTGCTCCACGTCCACATCCGGGTAGTCCGCGTTCAGAATCGGGTTCTTGTAGGTCCCATCCCCCTGATCGCCCCAGCTTCCGGCATGCCCCTGCCCGATGCCGGAGGCGCGCGAAGTCTTTGGTTCGCCGGCGGCCTTGTCCCCCATGAGGGACTGGCCGCACACGAGTCTGATCGATGAGAAGGCGAGGCTGTGCTTCATAGTGGAATGGGCTCCATTCAAAATTTATCCGGTCCGATCGCGCCGATCTGGACCGCATCGTCCGGCCCATGCATCCGCCGGTCAAGGGTACGATCGCGACTCTGGGGAAAAGGCTGCGTGGAATCTTAGCGAAGGCATTAAGAGACTATATCGAAACCGTTTCCGGGCCTATCACGCCGAGGCATTCTGGCGGTCTGGCTATTTCATTTGATCTCTGATCTTTCCATGGCCGAAGATCGCGAGGCACATGAATCCATTTCCTAATCCGGAGAGCTCGCCGTATGAAAGCCATCATCGTCATGTACGATTCGTTGAACCGCCATTTCCTTCCGCCCTACGGGTGCGACTGGGTCGTGGGGCCCAATTTCAGTCGGCTGGCCGAGCGCGCCGTGGCCTTCGATAACTGCTATATCGGCAGTTCGCCCACCATTCCCACGCGGCGCGAGATCCATACGGGGCGGTACAACTTCCTGCACCGCGGCTGGGCCCCCCTCGAACCGTTCGACGATTCCATGCCCGAGATTCTCAAGCAACACGGCGTCTACACGCATCTCGCCTCGGACTGCCAGCACTACTGGGAGGACGGGGGCGCCACGTACCACGGCCGCTACAATACCTGGGAATTCAGCCGCGGCCAGGAAGGCGACGCCTGGAAGGGCGACGCCGATCCCACGCTGTCCGGAAATAGCATCCACCGACAAGACATCGTCAACCGCCGCTACGTCCAGACCGAGGAGCAGTGGCCGCAATCGCAGACATTCGACCATGGCATCGAGTTCATCCGGACCAACAAGGACAAGGACCGATGGATGGTTCAGATCGAAACCTTCGATCCCCACGAGCCCTTCTATGCGCCGCAGAAGTATCGGGACCTGTATCCGCATCCATACGATGGCCCCCAATATGACTGGCCCATTTACGGGCGGGTCACGGTCCCGCCCGAGCAGGTCCGGCATCTGCGCTTTCAATACGCGTCGTTGGTCAGTTTCTGCGACGCCAGTCTGGGCCGGGTGCTCGATCTCATGGACGAACTGGACCTGTGGAAAGACACGATGCTGATCCTCAACACCGACCATGGCCATCTGATCGGCGAGCACAACTGGCTGGGCAAGATGATCATGCCCTACTACAATGAAGTCGCGCACATTCCGCTGTTGATCTGGGATCCGCGTTGCGGCGCGCGCGGGCAGCGGCGTTCCTCGCTGGTTCAGACCATCGACCTCGCGCCCACCCTGTTGGAGTATTTCGGCGTGGACATCCCGCCCGACATGCAAGGCAAGGCCCTGAAAGACGTGATCGCCTCGGACGCCAGGATCCGGGAAGCCGGGTTGTTCGGGCAGCACAGTCAAGAAGTCCATGTTACGGATGGCCGATATGTGTACATGCATGCCCCGGCCACGCCCGACAACCAGCCGCTATTCGACTATACATTGATGTTCAACCACATGCGGGAACGCTACCGACCGGGCGAGTTGCGGAACATCGAACTGGCGGAGCCTTTCACATTCACGAAAGGCTGTCGAACCGTCAAGATCCGCGCCTTTTCCAGGCCGGGTCGCGAGCGTTTTCCCTCCGCCCTCTACGATCTCGAAGCCGATCCGGGCCAGGAGCATCCCATCACCGATGCGACAATCGAGCGGCGCATGATCGATCATCTGGTCCGGCTGATGAAAGAAAACGATGCGCCGCCGGAGCAGTTTCAGCGGCTGGGGCTGTAGCGGACGATAAAACAGACGATGGAATGTGAAGCCATGAAGCAACGAACCGACCGCTTCCCGGGCGCCTGGCTCCTTGCGTGCGCCGCCATCTTTCTCTGGACCGATCTGTCGAGGGCGGAGCCACCTTATCCGCCCAGCCCGGTTATCGCCGGCATCGACTGGCAGTTCGACAGCCTCGTCCAACACGGCGCGGGGAGCGACCAATGGCCCTGCACGTGGGCGGACGACGACAATGTCTACGCCGCATGGGGAGACGGCTGCGGATGGGACAAGGCCGGGCCGAAACACAGCATCGGCGTCACCCGGATCTTCGGCATCCCGCCGGACCTGCGCGGGGAGGATCTGTGGGGCGCCGGACCCGGCTCCGGCTTCGGAAAGCCGGAAGCGCTGATTGCCTACGATGGCTCGATCTACATGTTCTGGACCCGAGGCCGCAGCAAGGATGATGCGGCGAATACGTCCATCGCCGTCTCCTCGGATTACGAGGCTTCGTGGACGCTGCGCGAGGAAAAGGCGTTTCCGTGGGCGCCCGACGGTTTTCGGGTTCGCGGCATTGCGCAATTCGGCAAAGGCTACGAAGGGGCGATGGACGACTTCGTCTATGTCTACTTCGGCTTCAGCCGCGCCAATGACCTCTATCTCGCGCGGGCGCCCAAGGCGGCGATCCTGGACGCAAGCCGCTACGAGTGGTTCACGGGCCTCGACGGCGCGCAACCGCTGTGGAGTCGCGAGTTCGAGCGAAAGCGGCTGGCGTTCTCTGATCCGAATGGATACATCTGGCACGTGGGAGTTACGTTCGTTCCCTCCATTGGCCGCTTCCTGTTCAGCAAACCCCATTATTCTCCCGGCGCCGACCGCGTCGACCCCGAAGGCGACCGCTCGAAGGTCTCGGGGCTTGGGATCTTTGACGCGCCCAAGCCATGGGGCCCCTGGACGACGGTGTATTACGAGGATCGGTTCTATGACGCGAATTTCAAGTTCACTTATTTCATCCCCGCGAAGTATCTCTCCGCGGACGGTAAGTCACTTTGGCTAACATGGTCCGGCCCCCCCGAATATGACAATGTCAATTTTGTCCGGGGCGTGCTGAGACTCGAATGAGCCTATCGCGCCCGCTGAACTTACGCTCCTCGCTCAAGGCGCAGTCTTCACCATCACATACACTTGAAAACCTTCCGACGCGCCAGGACGGTAGTTTCGTGGATTAGCGACAGCCTTCGCAAGGGGAGTCAGGCCGGCCGGCGCCGTTTCGCCATCGGCCACCTTCAGGGCGAACCCGTTCAGGCGGATGAAGATCGTCCGGTCGTCGTAAACCCGCGGAGTAAGGACATAGGGATCGTTGGCAAAGAAATACTCCTGACGTTCGCTGTCAAGCATGGTGAAGATCGGAACGCCGTTGGGAATGGGCTTGTCCCATAGGCGCACGCCGGGGACGGGAATCTCGCTCCCGTACCGATCCAGCGCGATAGTTCCCGCCTGCCGCTCCGAGGGTTCGAGGGTGTACGGTTGCAGTTGACCGTAGGCGGCATAGGGCATGAGTTCAGCCGCGGTGGCTTGGATCTTCGCCAAGTCGCCGAAGATGAAGTAATGCTTCGAATACCAGAGATCGCCCGGCTTCTGAGTCAGCCGCCGGTTGCTGGAGATCACCGTCTTGTCGCTATCATCCGTCACGTTCGCTCCATACCCGAAACGCGAGTTGGTCGAAGGGACGTGGCCGGCTCCGAACACGTAGCCGATGCCCCGACTCGCTTCGTCGACGCGTTCGGATCCCTTTTCCTCTTCCAGGCACAGCGCCGTCCAACCGCCAGTCACGCTCACATCCTGGGATGTCAGTTTCGTGAACCCGCCCTTTTGCCAACTCCCGTCCGGCTGGGACACGATCGGGATGAGGCGGCGCCGAGGATTCGCCTCGCGCAGCGGCTTGTAGATTGTGTCTTCCCAGATCGGCTCGAACTTGGTGAAGCCGCACCACATGTCAGTGAAGTTGCCCAGGTCGGTGGTCCCGTAATTGTAGATGACGGCGACGCGTTCGAAGACCCCGTCGCCCAAATCGCGAATGTACTGCCACAGGAGGGCTTTGGGCTGCCATTCCCACGGGCGCCAATGGCCGTCTTTCTCGTTCTGGTTGATGAACATGTGCGAAATGGTTTTGAAACTCCGGTCTTCGGGGTCTTGGTTGGCGAATTCGTAGGCCAGGATCGGAGAGAAGTACGGGACATCGTAGAGTTGGTCCATCTCCGGGGTCAGTTTGATGCCCGCTTGATGCATCATCACCGTATGGAATACATCGTAATTGACCGACTCGGGAATGGTGGTGGTGGATTGAAGCACGCGGTCGAGCCAGCAGTTGATGTGCGCCTGCTCGCCGATGAATTCCCGCCCGTCCTGCAACACCGAGTAGATCTGGCTGCCTTTGCCGATGCGCAGCTTCCATTCCCGGGAGGGATCGGACACGTGTTCGATCTCGCGGAAGAAGACCGCCTGTTCCGGCGAAGTCGCATAGTCCAGCGCCTTGCCGTTGCTGACATTCAATTCCCAGGCGCGCATTCCCGCGGGGGTCGTGTTCATTGCCAACGGCCCGTCGTCCGCGAGCCGTGGCGGCCGATCCGGCACGTCGATCCAGAACGAAGAAGACTCCTGGGGTTCGCGGGCATTCTGAAGGGGCGCCCGCCATGCCGGCGAATCCTCGGCTCCTGACATTGCGCAGGGCAGCGTCAGCATTGTGATAACCGTCAACCGAACACGGATCATTGCGTTATTCCTTCCATTGGTTAAGAACTGTTGGAGGAAAGAACGTCCATTCACGGCCGCACCCCTGTCAGGAAGTGGATGCGGACCTTAAGACCAAGCAGCCAAAGGATTCAACGCTATTCGGCAACCTCATGGTGCGCGCCGGCGACGCGTCTACAGTAATGCTCATTAAGCAGGCCTTTGCCCTTGACTGCAAGGAGGCCGAGGCGCATGTTAGGTTCATAACGATATGAATAGGATTTTTCGACCGAATTGGCCATGTCTCGAAAAACCGTGACTCTCAAGGACGTCGCTTGCCATGCCGGCGTCAGCGTCGCCACGACGAGCCAAGCGCTGCTTGGCTATCAGACTGTCGCTTCGGCGACACGCGAGCGTGTGAAACAGTCGGCGCGCGCGCTGGGATACCGGCCCAGCCCCGTGGGCCGCGCGCTGGTCGGCGCCAAGACGTTCACCATCGGCATTGTCGTCGGCAGCCTCGAAGGCGAGGGCACGATGGCCGGGTTGCGGTCGCTGACCTCGGAAATTCGCCGCCACGGCTACGCCCCGCTGATCATGATGGTCGGCGAGAACGAACGCGACCGCCTGAGCGGACTCGATGATCTGGCCGGCTACGGCGTCGACGGCTTGATCGTCACCGAGTCGATGGTCCGCCTCTCCGCCGTCAGAGACCGGATTCAGGAACTGGCCGCCGGCGGCTTGCCGGTGGTCGGGCGCGGGGCGGGCTTCGCGAAGGTCGGCATCGACTGCGTGGCGGACCTCGGCCTGGCCGGGCAGCGCGCTGTCTTCAGGCGCCTGGTCGAACTCGGCCATCGCCGCATCGGCCTGGTGTGCTTGTCGCGAAACGACGGACGCGCAGCCGGCTATCGTCGCGAAATGCGCGCCGCCGGCCTGGACACGGACGAACGGTTGATCCTCGACTATCGCTTGAACGCGGACATCCGGCGAATTCGCGAGACCTTCATGGCCCTCGACGTTCCGCCCACCGCCATCGTGGCGCCGTGGGACAGCGTGGCCGCCGCCCTGATTGACGACCTGGATCGCGCCGGCTATCGCGTCCCCGCCGACGTGTCCGTCGCCGGGGCGGGCGGCGACTGGTATTCGGCGTATCTGCGCGTGGGGCTGACCACGCTGCGCATCGACTGGGAAGGTGCCAACCGCGCCTGCGTTGAAATGCTGATGGAGCGCATCGTGGATCCCAGTTTGCCGCCGCGCACGCGCCATTTTGAGGCGCGGCTCATCGAGCGGGAATCGACGGCGCCGCCGCGAGCCAACAGTGTTTCAAGCGGGGCGCCGTTCGCACGGGATGCCGTTTGGCCCGCCAGAAAAGGAAAGGCCAAATGAGAATGATGACAATGCGGATTCTATTCACAGGGGCTATCGCGGCGTATGGAAGCATGATGGCGTTCGCGGGTTCGTACAGCGAGACAACCGCCCGGCCGCCTGCCCTCGCGGAGCTCTATCCCGACGCGCGGTACAGCGGCCAGCCGGTGGCGCTCGCTGAACCCGGTTTCTATCCGGTGAAGCGGCTTGACGATCTCGGACTCCCGGCTTCGAGTCTCTCGTCTGTCCGCCTGGCCTCCGGCTATCAACTTCGGCTCTACCATGAGGACAAGGAGGACGACTTGCTCTTCTGGGTATGCGGCGAGGACATGCCGAATCTCGCGGAACTGGATATCGACGACGCCATCGCCTCGGTCAAAGTCGAGCCGGCGCCGCAGGGCCCTCGTCCGCGTGTTTTCCTTGCGCTACATGGCAACAAACCTCTCGGCGACGACGCCGTCGCGGAGCAATGGCGTTACGTTCGCGAAAACTGCGAGGGCATCTGGTACAACGCCGCGGGGCTGAAAGACGAGGAGATTGCGCCGATTATCCGGAAACTGACCACGCGCAACGTGGTGTGCGAAAGGGACATTGGCAAGGGCTTGGGCCAACTGGAGTCGCTGCGGCCGAATGTGCTCCAAAGCGCGTTTCCCGACATCCGCTTCCAGCGGGAGGCGGTGGCCATGTGGCGCCAGTCGAAAAACAAGGATGAAACGAACTGGAAGCCGGAAGACATCCTCGACGCCCGCTCCATTTTCATCGAAGGCAAAGAAGCCGGCGAATCGAACGCCTGGATGCGCTTTTCTCGCGTCTATGCCGGCACGCTCGGCGGCATACACGGCGACAGCGAGCCACAGGCGAAGGTGTTTCCGCTTGCCGACGGCACATGGACGGAGCGGGCGGGATTCGGTCAGACGTTCAACCGCGCCGGCCGGGAGGATTTCATGAACCTCGTCCGCAACGCGCGCATCGGCGACCGCCCGTTCTTGCTCTTCATGGGAGTCGGCGAGACTTGGAGGACCGATCCGGAAGCCGCGATGCGGAGATTGAAGTCCAATTACTTCTGGATGGAAGCGGTGGTGAATTGGCGGCCTGGCGACGGGGTAACGGTGATCAACTATAGCGGACGGGCGCCACAGGCGCCGGAAACCGACTCCAAAGGACAACCTGCGGCGACTTATACCGGCATGCTCTATTGGCTGCTGCATCAGGGCGATAAGGATTGATCCACATGAGTGAACGCACCCGACATCGTTTCACGAAAGCCGCCGCCGGCGTGGGGGCGGGACTGGCGCTGCTTTGTTTGGCGACGCATCCTTCGGCGCGCGCCGCCGCTGCCGCGACCGGACAAGCCGGCGCTCCGCGTCCGAACATCGTCCTCATCCTGGCCGATGACATGGGCTGGAGCGACGTGGGGTGCTACGGCGGAGAGATTCAGACGCCCCACATCGACCAGCTCGCCGCCGAGGGCCTGCGCTTCACGCGTTTCTTCAACAGCGCCAAGTGCGAGCCGACGCGCGCCTCGTTGATGAGCGGCCACTACTGGCAAGATGTCAATCTCGGCATCAAAGTCGGCCCGACGATGGGCGAGTCGATGCGGGCGGCCGGATACGCGACATACGCCGTCGGAAAATGGCATCTGGACGGCAATCCCGTCGACCGCGGCTTCGACCATTACTTCGGCCATCTGAGCGGCGGGACGGACTACTTCAAGGGCAACAACAGTTTTCGCCTCGACGACCAGCCCTTCAAAGTCCCGTCCACTGGTTTCTACACGACCGACGCCAATGCGGAGTATGCCATGCGCTTCCTCGACGGATGGCGCAACGAAGCGCCGGGCAAGCCCTTTTTTCTGTACCTCGCGTTCAACGCGCCGCACACGCCTCTGCAGGCGCCGCCGGAAGATATAAAAAAATATCGGGGCGCGTTCGCCCAGGGCTGGGACGCGCTACGCGCGGCCCGGTGCGCGCGGCAGAAAGAAATGGGGCTGATCAAGCCGCAATGGCCGCTGCCCGAACGCCCGCGGGCCATCCCCGCTTGGGACAGTCTGAGCGAGAAGGATCGCGACTTCGAGGACCTTCGCATGGCCGCCTACGCCGCCATGGTCGATCATATGGATGGGGCCATCGGTCGCGTGCTCGACAAGATCCAGGAACTGGGACAGCGCGACAACACGCTGGTGATGTTCCTGAGCGACAACGGCGCCAGTCCCTTCGATCACGTCCGGCGCGGCGAGATCGGAACCGCCGGATCGTTCTGGTTCACGGGCCTGGGTTGGGCTTGGCTGAGCAACGCGCCCTTCCGCCACTACAAGCAGAACATGTTTCACGGCGGCGCCTGCACGCCCTTCATCGCGTCCTGGCCGGCCGTCATCAAGGAGCACGGGGCGATTACCGATCAGCCCGGCCATATCATCGACATCATGGCGACCGCGCTCGATCTGGCCGGCGGCGAATACTCCAAAACTCCTGGCGACAAACCGCAGGCGCCGCTCCCCGGCCGCTCGCTGCGCCCCATCTTCGAGGGCCGGACGCGCGACCCGAATCCCCCGCTCTTTTTCCAACTCTTCGAGAATCGCGCCGTCATCGCGGGCGACTGGAAGCTGGTCTCCGACTGGGGGCAGCCGTGGTCGCTGTTCAACCTCGCCGAAGACGGCGCCGAGACGCGCGACCAGGCGGCCGATCTCCCTGAGAAGGCGAAGGAACTGGAAGATTTCTGGCAGAGTTGGTGGGACGCCGTTCCCAACAAGCGATTCCGTTCGGTGGGCGGGGAGCCGGAATATCTGGCGCCATCGAGTGCATTGCGCGGCGGCGATGAAGAGGAAGACGAATCGGCCGGAACGGGCGCCCCGAAGCCTTCTGGAAAGAACACAACGCCCGCCCGCGCACGAAAGGCGAAATGACCCGCATGTTCGCCGAGCCGATGGCCAGATGACCGAGCAAGGAGCGATTTCCATGAGATGCCTGTTTGGAACGACCCGGTGGTTGTGTTACGCGTTTGCGTTCTCGTTGCTGGCCGCGGCGCCTCGCGCGGGAGCGTATGAAGTCTACATGGGCATGTGCTTCGCCGAGCAGTTGAGCGATCCGTCGCGAGCGAAGGAATGGGAAACCGTGGCGCGTTCGATCGACGGCGTCTGGCTGAATCTCGCCGGTTGGCCCAAGCCGGCGGAGTCGAGCACGACGCCAACATTGCGCCTGATCCGGAACAACCGCCACGGCGTCGTGCCGGTTAGCGTCAAGCAGTACAAACCCGAGATCGTTTTCTCCGATCCCGGGGTGCAGTCGGCCGCTGCGCTGGAAAAGGCGGGCGTGTTCGATTGGCAGATCGTGGCCCTCAACGACGACGCCGCCAGCAACGCGCTCAAGGAGCCGTTCCGGGCGGAGGCCGTCCAAGCGGCGCGCGTGAAGTACGCCGGAAAGAAGATCTTCGTCAACGTGCGCGTCGGAGATTTTCAATCCGCTCCGCCCGAGCGCGTCATGGAATTGGTCGACGCCGCCGACGGCGTCACCTTCGAATGCGAGCCACGGCGCTTCTTTCAGAAGGAGGGATCGTTCGACGCCTTCGCCAACGTCTGCCGGTTCGTAAAGGTCGAAAAAAAGAAGCCGCTGATCTGGCTCTGCCCCAACGGCGGCATGGGAGAAAAAGAGGCGTACTTGGACGAGTTGAAGCAGGTCTTCGCGAAGATCAAGGGCATGAACGCCCTGCCCGACATCATCTGCATCATCGGATACGGCCGAACCCACGGTCCGCTCGACGAATTGCCTGAGGGCGAGGGCGCGAACTATCCCAGCACCCTGACCGGCGCGACGCGATGGATTCTCGACCAAAGGTCTTCTCTGGCGCCCATGGCGCCGGAATCGAAGGAGAAAGAAAATGAATGACTCGTCATTGCCGCGGCGGGAGTTTTTGATTGGCGCCGTCGCGGGTGGGTTGGCAGGGACATCGATGGGCGCGGCATTCGCCGCCGAGAAAGCCGCCAAGGCCCGGCCCGCGAGGACAGGACGCAAGGCGTCCATACTCGCGGAGAAGCCTTCTACGGACGCCGCCGTTCATTATTCGCTGCGCGGCATCGCCAGCCAGTTGGGCAAGTACAGCGTTCCCGACGGCGATTTCCGCCCCTCGGAATCCTGGACGCTGGAATACTCCTTTCCGGTGCGTTCTCCACGCGCAAGCACGCTAACCATCGCCAAGCGCGTTTCGCCCGAGGGAATCGCCTATTCGATGACGGTGAAGCAGAACGACAGGGACGCCACGTTGACGATCGGCGCGACTCTCGATTGCGCAAGTGACCGGCGTCTCTTGAAATGGCAATCGCAACGCCAGATTCCGGAATACACGGCCGGTCCGATTCCGCCCGTCGAGGAAACTGGCGTCGTGTCGAATACGGGAATCGCGCTCACGGTCGGAGGCGTTCCCATTGCGCTGGCCGCCGCCCAACCTGTGATCCCCTTCGCCGGCCTGCTCGACGCCTTCGCCTGCGGCGTCCCGCCCTCGGGCGATTTCATGCTTTTCGACGAGTTCCTCGCGTTCAAACCCGCCCAGACGGCCGCCGCCGCCGGCGCCACCCAGGCGAAGTTGGCGTCAGGCGCGATCCCCCTGACCGGCTATTACTACTTCGGCGTTGGCGTCCATCCCACCCATGTCTGGGCGACGGATCAGGGACTGCCGTTGTTCATCACCCAGGGGCTGCGATCCTACGGCCTCACCGCGATTCGCTAGGAGTGCGCCATGGCAGACAAACCCAACATCGTCTTCATTCACACGGATCAGTTGCAGTACGCGGCCATCCGCGCCCACGGATGCCTCTACACCGATACGCCCGCCATTGACGCCTTCGTCGCGGGCGGGACTTCGTTCGCCCTGTCCTATTCGGCCAATCCAGTCTGTTGCCCGGCCCGCACGAGTTGGTACACGGGCCGCATGTCGAGCGAGCACGGCATCACGGGCAATGCCGGCGCGTTGGCGGAATCCTTCCCCGACCTTGGCCAATGGCTGTCAAAGCATGGATACGATTGCTACTACGGCGGGAAATGGCACGTGCCAGGACGCAACGTAAGCGACAGTTTCAAGATCATGGCGGGAAGCGGCAACGGCGAGCAATACGACGCGGCCCTGGGCTTCCAGGCGGAGGCTTTTCTGTTGTCGCGGCTGGCGCATCCAAGCGCGGCGCCCTTCTTCCTCAATCTCGGCTTCCTGAATCCCCACGATATCGGCCCGGCCACATACAGCCCGGCGTGCAAGTATGAGTTCGCCGAGATCGTCGCCGACCGTTTGCCGCCGCTCCCGCCGAGCTATGACCGGAATGCCAAGGCGCTCGGCGACGACACGCGCGTGCGCTACATGATGTACATCTATTACCGGCTGGTGGAGATGGTGGACCGGGAGTTGGGCCGGGTCTTTCACCTGATCGCGAACTCCGACCTGGCAGCCACTACATTAGTCATTTTCTCGGCGGATCACGGCGAAATGCTGGCCGCGCACAATCAGATCCGCAAGGGCGAGGCGTATGAAGAGGCGGCCCGCGTGCCGCTGGTCGTCTCTTTCCCCGGCGTCGTCAAGGGCGGAGTGAGCGACCGCGAGCATCTGGTCTCCGGCGTCGACATCACGGCGACCATTCTCGACTACGCCGGCGCCCCGGCGATGCCCGGCATGACGTTCGCCCGCAGCCTGAGGCCGCTCCTGGAGGGCAAGCCGGCGCCGTGGCGGGAGTACGTCGCCACGGAAACCTCCAGTGGGAGCACGATGATCCGAACCCAGACGCACAAATATGTCACCTCGGCCGCCGGCGACGAATTCTTCGATCTTGCCGGCGATCCGGGCGAAATGAAGGACCTCATCGCCGACGGCGCCGCCGCCGAGTTGATCGCCCAGCACAAGCGCCTTCTTGCGGAATACCACTCGACGATCGATATCCTGCCGGAACTTCGGAATGGCTGGTCGGTCAAGAAGGGACGCGGCGGCGAGGACGAGTAGAGAGAAAAGCATCACCGATCAGGACCGAGTAAAGACGCCCTTTTCGGGCGTCTCTTTCAGTCGCCGGCGAAGGGGAAGCGCGATGAACAAGCCAAGGTGGTTTCGGACGAATATCAGTGCCACACACAGGAGTGGAGCATGGCTTGCCGCATCTATCGTCCTGTGTTTTGCCGCCGCCAAGTGCCCTGGAGAGAATCTACCGTTCAACCTCAAGGTCAGCGATCCATCGGTCGCAACGCACCACTTGATTGTCGGTAGGACCGATCTCGGACTCACCGACCAGGGGGGCGGATTGCCGGCGAGCCTGACCATTCAAGGCATCGCAAACGGGTCCAATGTCCTCGCGTACGACTATGGGAAATCCAACGTGCATGACATTCGGGATGAACTCCATGACACCAGGTACAATGTCGTGCATTCGGGTTATAACGACATCAAAGGCAGACCGATTCAGATTCTGGCGATGGCTTCGCAGAGCGGTTCCGGCCAAAGGCTGTACGTGGAGCCGTTTTCGTCAAGCCTCTGGTGCTCCGATAGCAAGTACGACTATACACAGTACGAGGACCTCGTGGCCGATTCCTATGGAGACGACGGCGGCAATAGCGATGCGGACGAGCTGCCCGAGATCGGCAAGAGCATGATTGATGAAGTCCAGTCGGAATGGGACTTTGCGGAGTATTACGAGGACGCCACGAGCCTGATCTCCGTGCCCAACGTCGACGTCATCCGTCACTACTACTACTACGAGTACAAGAGGCCGGCGGAAGCCATCCGCCAGTGGCATGCGGGGATTGTCATGTTGGACGGTCAGCCCGCCATCAACCCCGCCAATCGGATTTCGGACATATCGCCCATCCACTACCCGGGCCTTCAAACCGCTACGGACATCGACATGTCCCTCCAGCACATGACGTATAGCCTGCGGCTCTTTAACACGGATAATCAGGGATACCGATACGGCCTGTACATGAGCCAGAACAGCGGCGAATGGGTCTCCAAGGACTTGGCCCGTGGCGAGCCCACGTTGAATATCAGAAGTTTCGGGCCTCAATACACCGACATCGTCCCGCCGGAGCAGTTCACTTCCAACGGCTGTTTCGCCATCACGGATTCCGTCGAGAATGACGGCGTGAAGGATAACCTGATTGTTGCGGCCCGCAGCACCGATCCCGATGCTCCTGGGGCGGTCGGACTCTGGCACTGGGAGGGGTCGGGAGTCAATGCCCACTGCGCGCTCGGCATTCAAAACAGAAAGGTGATCTACACGGAGGATCGGCGTATTCAAAGCAAGTTTGCTTTTAGCTGCCCTGCCTCTAAGCAGAAAACGTTCGGCAAGTTTCACGGCCGGAGCATGATCACCGGGATGCTGGCGCCCGACAACCTGCCGGCGGGTGTCACGGAGGCTTGTCAGTCCGAACAATTCTACCTGGTGGGGACGCCCAATGCCATCTGGGACGCCGTCCAGCAACTCAAGGTTCATGCGGACGTGGTGAACACGGTCCATCACTACAATTTCTCTGCGTCGTCGGCGCGATAAGGGAAATGACTCGACAGAAAGGTATTTCCATGAGCAACGACCTCTCGAAGGCCGTCTGGTTCGAAACGAAACTGCAGGAGAACGTCTTCGCGCGAGCGCGTCGCGTCTTTCATCTGGACCCAAAGCCCGGCAGCGCCATTGCGCGCGTCGCGTGTTCCGGCCGCTATCGCCTGTGGCTCAACGGCGAACCGGTCGGGCGCGGGCCGGCGCTGAGCGGGACGAACCGGCGCCGTTTCGACGTGCTCGATCTGACGGATGTGCTGCGCTCCGGCGAGAACCTGCTGGCCGTTCAAGCGATTCATTTCGGCTACAAAACGGCCCAGACGCCGGACGGTCCGCCGGCGCTTTGGCTGGAGCTGGAATGCGACGGGCGCATCGTTCTGACGACCGACGAGGAGTGGCGCTTCTCGGTCGATCCGGCCTATGCGAACGCGTCTCCGCGCCGGAACAACTCGTATGGCCCCCAGGAGGTGTTCGACGCGAGCAAGGACGAGCCGTGGCGCGAGATCGCGTTCGACGATTCCGCGTAGACGCGCGCTACGTTTTGTTCGTCGCTTCCAGACGGCAAGTCGCCCTGGGGCCGCCTGATTCCCCGCGGCGTTCCGCAGTGCCGCGAGGTATCGATCCGTCCGCGCGCGGTGGTTCGCCTGGGCGAGGTGCGCTCGCAGGAGTTTTCCGCCTTCGTCCCGAGGGGGTTTAGCGTCGAGAGCCTCGCGGTCTTCCTGCTCCACGACGTTCCCGAGGCGCCGCGCCTGACGCGCATCGAAAACCTAGAAGCGCTTGTCGAGGGCGGCGCGGGCATGGCCGTGGTCACGCAGCCTTCGCCGCTGGACATTCACGAAACCGATCAATTCTGCGCGACGATGATCCTCGACTTCGGACGCGAGATCGACGCCTACGGCTGGATCGACGTCGAAGGCAACGAGGGCGCCGTGGTGGACGTCGCCTACGCGGAACAACTGACCGGCGGGCGCGTGCCGCCCATCCGGCAGAACACGCACTACGCGGATCGTTATGTCCTTCGGGAAGGCCGGCAGCGCCACGAGGTCTACGACTGGAAAGGCTATCGCTACGTGCAGCTGACCTTTCGGGAGTTGACGCGTCCACTCGTCATTCATGGCGTAGGCGCGACGTTCACTTCCTATCCCGTCGAACGCCGGGGTGCCTTCGAATGCTCTGACGATCTGGTCGGCCGCATCTGGTCCACGGGCGCCACCACGCAGCAGCTGTGCATGCAGGGCCACATGATGGACTGCCCCTGGCGCGAGCAGCAGGAATGGCTGGGCGATGGGCGCGTGCAGCTGCTCATCATTCAGAACGCGTTTGGCGCGCGAGACATGACGCGCAAGTTCATCGAGGATTTCGCCGATTCCCAGTTCGACAACGGCCTGTTCCCGTCGGTGGCGTTCTCGACGGGCTGCATCTTCGACTACGCGCTATGGTGGCTTCAGGGCTTGAAGGACGTGTGCGTCTTCAATGGCGACCAGGAACTGGCGCGGCAGGTGTTTCCCAACGCCGTCCGCCTGCTCGACGCCTGCCGCCAGTGGGAGAACGCCGAGGGCTTCGTCGAAAAGCATCCGGGGCATGCGTTCGTCGATTGGGCCCATGTCGGCAAGGCGGGCGTCTGCGCGCCCATCAACGCGATCTACCACATCGCGCTCAACGCCGCCGCCGACACGGCCGAACGGATTGGCAAGCCGGGGCGGGCATCGGAATGGCGTGCGCGCGCCGGCCGCATCGCCGCGCTGTATCACGCGAAGTTCTGGAACGAAGGGCGGGGGCTCTATGTCGACAACGTCGCTGACAACGTCCAGAGCGCCATGTTCAGCCAACACACGCAGGCGATCACCGTGCTGGCCGGGCTGCACCGCGTCGAGGCCACGCCGTTATTGCGACGGACGGTGAGCGATGATTCGCTGACGCGGACCGAACCGTATTTCTCGTTCTACCTGCTCGAAGCGCTGGGCCGCAACGGACTGGCCCCCGAGGGCCTGGATTTCATCCGCCGCCGCTGGGGCGCGATGATCGAGCAGGGCGCCACCAGCTTCTGGGAGGAATGGCAGACCAACGGCACGTTCCGCGCGGGACGCTGGACGCCGCGCCCGCGCAGCCACTGCCACGCCTGGTCCGCCGCGCCGACCGCCTGGCTCAGCCGCTATGTGCTCGGCGTCCGAATCGAGGAGTATGGCGGGCCGATCATCATTGAGCCGAACCCGTGCGGGCTGACCGAGGCGTCGGGCGTCGTCCCGACGGCGTACGGCCCGGTGGCTATCGAATGGCGCGTGCGCGACTGCCGCCTGTCGGTCACGGCGAAAGTCCCGCAGGGCGCCCAAACGCTCGCGCAGGACCCCACGGGATGGGCAGGCCAGGCCACGTTCACAATCAACGAGCGCTGAAAGCGGTCGGCGCTTTGGGGGCACGCTCTGGGACACGCGGCGAAAGTTAGGACCCTAGAAATGAAGGCTATCATCATGCTGCTTGCATCGACTCTGCTGACTAAGCAAATCGCCGGCGCCCAGCAAACGGGCAGTTGGGGCGACCAGGGAAACGGCAACTATAAGAACCCCATCCTGGAATCCAACTACCCGGACAACGACGTGATCCGGGTTGCTGATACCTTTTACATGATATCTTCCACAAATCACTTCGCGCCGGGCATGTCCATTCTCAAATCCAGGGATCTGGTGAACTGGGAGTTTTCCAATCCCATCATGCCGGCGCCGATCACGTTCGATTCAGATTTCAATTTAGGCCCCCATGACGTCATCTCCAGTCATGCTACCTGGGCGGGCTCGTTCGGCTACGATGGCGAGTCCTATTTCGCCTATTGGTGTCACAGCAAACGCGCCGCCAAAGGAGGCAGGACCTATAGAATCGTCCATGTCAAGGCCAAAAGCATGGAAGGGCCGTGGAGCGAACCCCGGGAGATCACCTGGCCTGACGGTGAATCCATCAACAGCACCGATCCCGGTGTGATGTGGGATCGGGAAACTCACAAGGCGTATCTGGCCTGCGGCGGCGGGGAGATTTATGAGATGTCCTGGGACGGCGATTCGTTGCTGCAGAATAAGGATCAGGGAATCACTGTCACACGAACCCTTCGCGGCGAATCGGCCAAGCTCTATAAGTTCGACGGGATGTATTATCACATGAATACGCATGCGCATGGCAAGAATACGCGCGAACAGGTGATTAGCCGGGCGAGACAAATCGAAGGCCCGTGGGAAAGCCGCGTGGTCCTGGAAAACGGCAATGGAACGGACCGCTGCCCGTCGCAAGGCACGCTGTTGAAATTGGACGACGGCTCCTGGTGGTTCATCCATCAGCTGGCGCGGGGGAAGCCGGAAGAAAGATACAACGGGCGTCCGCAGTTTTTGGAACCGGTCGCCTGGAAGGATGGCTGGCCATTGATCGGTGTGGACACCGACGGCAACGGCATCGGCGAAGTGGTCTGGGAACATAAGAAACCCATCGACGGCTTTCCTGTGACAGCGCCTGCAACCGATGACGACTTCAACCAACCCGAACTGGGCCTGCAATGGAACTGGCGGTTCAATCCGAAAATGGATCGCTGGTCGTTGACCGAACGTCCGGGTTTCCTGCGCCTGAAAGCGTGTGTCTCTCTGCCGACGAACGACAAAGAGAGCATCAAGAAGCTGCCCAATCTGATTGGCCAACGGCTAGTGGGGCAGCATGGCAACGTGATGACAGCCAAGTTCGATTTCAGCGGCATGGCGAACGGGCAGGAGGGCGGACTTCATATTTCCGCCGGGGATAACAATGTGATCGGCGTCAAGAAAGACGATGGGGGACAAATGAGATTATTCTTCAAGAGCGATGCCGGAGAAACCAAACTCATGGCGGTCACCCAAGGAATGGCCATCCATCAATCGGACGTTTGGCTGCAGGCTAGAGTGGAAAGCGGCCTGGCAACCTTCTTCTACAGCCTGGATGGGAAGGAGTTCACGCTGCTGGGCGAAGAGGCCCGGCTTCTGTTCTCGGGCTTCACGCCGAACATGGTAGGCTTTTACACCATGAACGCAGAGGAAATGGGTTACATAGATATTGATTGGTTCCAGTACGACTACGACGGCCCAAAAGGAAAGAAATAACCTGACTGCCGCATCCGCGCCTCGGGTTCGACGGCGGGTTGGCTGAAACAGTCGGGGTCGTTTATACACCGCGGGAGATTTGTTCATGCCCAACCATATGAAGCCATTGAGTGTTTTGGCTGTCGCCGCTCTTGGCGCGGCTGGTTATACGGCGCATGCAGCCGGGCCGCTGGCTGCCGACGCCTGGGAAGAGGCGCAATGGATCGGGTTTGTCGATGACCAGCGCCCCGCCGAATTGGCGGAACGCCCTTTCGCTCGCGGCAAGACGCCGGCCGATTTGTCGAAAGCGGTCCAGTCGGACCGTCAGCCGAAGCCCATTCTGCGCCGTTCGTTCCCGTCGCCGCTGTTGCGCAAAGCGTTCGCGGTGGAAAAGCCGGTTCGCTCCGCCCAGGTTTCGGTCTGCGGACTGGGTCTCTATGAGCTTTTTCTGAACGGGAAGAAGGTCGGGGATCGAGTGCTCGATCCGGCTCAGACCTCCTATGACAAGCGCGCCTTCTATGTGACGCATGATGTCGCCGGCCTTCTTCAGCAAGGCAGCAATGTCATCGGCTTGATGCTGGGCAACGGTTTTTACGGACAGAATATCGCCCTCAGCGGCGGCGGCCTGGCTTACGGCGAGCCGCGCGCCACGCTGCTGCTGACCATCGAATACGAAGACGGCTTCCAGCAGACGATTGTTTCGGACAACAGTTGGAAGGCCGCGCAGGGGCCGGTGCTGTTCGACAATATCTATTCCGGCGAGACGTTCGACGCCCGGCGCGAACGGGCGGACTGGAGCAGCCCTGGCTTCGACGATTCCGATTGGAAACCGGTCGTCCAAATGACCGCGCCAACCGCCAACCTGATGGAACAGCCGTTGGAACCGATGCGGAAAATCCGCTCCATCAAGCCGGTCGCGGCGCTGCCCGCGAAAGATGGGGAATGGATTTTGGACATGGGGCAGAACATGACCGGTTGGTTGAACATCCGCGTGCACGAAGACAGCGACCGGCAGATCCGTATGCGCTTCGCCGAGCTGCTGATGCCGGACGGCAACGAGATCGACACCGCTTCAACCGGCGTTCATGTGACCGGCGGCGACCAAACCGATATCTATGTGTGCAAAGGCGGAGTGGAAGAGTGGGAGCCGCGCTTCACCTATCACGGCTTCCGCTATGTGCAGATCAGCGGCTTGAGCAAGAAGCCGGAACTCAGCGATTTCACCGGATGGCTGGTGCGCACCGATGTGGAGCGCATCGGGACCTTTGAGTGTTCGGATGCGTTGATCAACAAATTCTATAACGTCTCCCTGTGGACGATCGAAGACAACCTGCAGGGCATTCTGACCGATTGCCCGCACCGTGAGCGTTGCGCCTGGATGGGGGACAACGAAGCGGTGGGCGAGGCCGCTTCG
Organism: Candidatus Sumerlaeota bacterium; assembly: GCA_026398515.1. Taxonomy (GTDB): domain Bacteria; phylum Sumerlaeota; class Sumerlaeia; order JAPLSS01; family JAPLSS01; genus JAPLSS01. Next base: position 19,551 of record JAPLSS010000090.1, read on the forward strand.
TATAATTTCGATCTGCGGCGGTTCTGGCCAAAAATCTCAGCGGACATGGAGACCGTGCTTGGGGCCGGTCCGCCCCGGAAAGAGAGCGGGCTGCCGCGCGACCCGCGCGCGCCGTGCAATATCGCGGTCGGCAAGCGGCTCTGCAATCAGGCGCGTCCGGATTGGGGCGCGGCGACGGTGCTGGTCCCGTGGTTCGACTGGCTCTATTACGGTGATTTGGAAACCGTGAAGACCGCTTGGCCGATGATGCAGGGGTGGATGGCCTTTCTGGAAGAATTCGCTGTGAAAGATGGCATCATCACCGAGGGCTACGGCGACTGGTGTCCGCCAGGATCGAATTCGGAAATGGACACGCCGGTGGCCCTGACCTCCACCGCGCTCTACTACCAGTCGCTCGAAGCGATGGTCCGAATGGCGACGGCCTTGGGCAAGCTCGCCGAGGCCGACCGATATGCCGCGCTGGCCGTCACGGTCAAACAAGCCTTTATCAAACGCTTCTATGATTCGACGAAACATGATTTCGGCTCGCAAACCGGGACTGCGATGGCGTTGCATCTTGGTTTGGTTCCCGCCGGCGAAGAGCCGCAGGTGGCCGCCGGCCTCGCTGCGCTGATCATGGAAAGAGCCGGCGGACATTACACCACGGGCATTTTCGGGCATCGCCCGCTCTACACCGTGTTGAACGATTATGGCTATGGCGATGTCACCCGCCATCTCTGGAGCATCACCGATTGGCCGAGCCTGGGTTTCATGACCGAGAAACACGGGCTGACCACCTGGCCGGAGGTCCCCTATGACTGGCCGGCCGGCGAACGCTACCGCCGCAACTCGTTCAATCACCCCATGCACAGCGGCTTTGCCGCCGTCTTCCACGAAAGCCTCGGCGGCATCCGTCCCGATCCGGCCAATCCTGGATTCAGGCGCTTCTTCCTGAAGCCTTGTTTTCTTCCGGGCCTGGAATGGGCGAAGGCCGAACACCGCTCTCCCTACGGGTTGATTTCCAGCCACTGGAAACGCGACGGCGGCTCCATTGCCTGGGAGGTCTCGGCGCCGCCCGGCAGCGCCGCCCTCGTTCAACTGCCGCAGGTCGCGGCGGGGAAGATCCTGCTGGGCGGCGAGCCGGTTCAGAGCAATGAATTTGAACTGCCGCCGGGGGCATGGAGCATCCGCATTGACCCATGATTCCTTGAATCTGCAGTCTTCCGGGATGGATAACGTGGATGATAGAGCAGGGCGACCAGGAGACCGTCTTTGGCAGACCACGCTTGATCGGCGAGCCCGTGACATTGGCAGGTGGCGGTGTCCGACCGCAAAAGCAAGACATACAACCGGTATATCATCTGTGCGATAAGGAAACTGGCCGATGTATTACACCATGAAGAACCTTCTATCTATTTGCTTATCCATGCTGTGTCTTGGACTCATCGCATCTGCTGCGTCCACAGATTCTCTGGAAGCCGGCTTCGGGAATCCCCCGGAGTCGGCGAAGCCGTGGGTTTACTGGTTCTGGATCAACGGCAACGTCAGCAAGGAAGGGATCACCGCCGATCTGGAAGCGTTGAAATACGCCGGAGTCGGCGGGGTGATTTGGATGGAGGTCGGCGGCGGTCAATGGGCGCCGGATGGGAACGTGACACCGCTTAGTTCGCAATGGCATGACTGTATGCAGTGGGCCGTGCGGGAATGCGCCAGACTCGGCATGGAGTTCGATATTTCTGTTGATTTCGGCTACGGCAGCGGCGGGCCGCACATCACGCCGGAACTCTCGATGCAGAAGTTGGTGTGGAGCGAGAAGATCATCGAAGGCGGCAGGACGCTCAGCGTGACGTTGGACAAGCCAGGAGTGAGTTCGAAAGCGCTGCCAAGAAGCAAAGCCAAAGTCAGTGAGGCGGTGCTCGATCAGATAGAAAGGTCAGACTTCTATAAAGACGTTGCCGTGATTGCAGTCCCGTTGCCGGAGTCGCCGGAAGCGCAGGCCTACCGGATTGCTGACTTGCAGATGAAGAACGGGTTGAGCGGCAGTCTGCATCGCGGGCGCGAATCCGCCCAGGAGCCGCCCGTCGATGCCGTGACGCCGAACGAACAGGTGTTTGATCTCACCGGGAAGATGGATCGGGATGGCCATCTGACTTGGGGGCCGCCGCCGGGTCGTTGGCTGGTCATCCGCTTCGGGCACGTCTCCAATCTCAAGATGACGCGCCCATGTCCGCCGATGGCCGTGGGACTGGAATGCGACCGGCTCGCCCCGGCCGGCATTGAGACGCACTACGACGCCTTCCTGAAGAAGATCTTCGCCGAGGCCGGCGCGGAAGCCGGCAAGACGCTGGATTATGTTCACATCGACAGTTGGGAGGCCGGTGGACAGAACTGGACCGAGACATTCCCGGCCGAGTTTCTCAAGCGGCGTGGGTACGATCTGCGCCCATGGTTGCCAGTCATGACGGGCCGCGTGGTCGGCAGCGCCGAGCTCGCCGAGCGCTTCCTCTGGGACGTCCGCGCGACGGTGGGCGAGATGATCCGCGACAACTACGCCAACCGGCTGCGCGAGCTGGCGCGGCAGCACGGCATCCAACTGTCGATCGAAGCCTATGGAAGGCTGTGCATCGACGACCTTTCCTATGCCGGCATTGGCGACATGCCCATGAGCGAGTTCTGGGCGATGGGCAACAGCGCATTCCCCGCGCCCGGCAATTGGGAGATTTCGACCAAGGCAATGGCGTCGGCCGCGCACACGTACGGCAAACCCGTGGTCGGCGCCGAGTCCTTCACCTCCGGACGTGGATGGCGGGACCACCCCTTCCTGCTGAAAGGCATGGGAGATCGGGCGTTCTGCCGCGGCGTCAACCGGATGGTCTTCCATTGTTCCGCGCATCAGCCGTACGAGAACATGGTCCCTGGTTTGACGCATCGAAGATGGGGCGAGCATTTCCAACGGTTCAACACCTGGTGGGATTACAGTCGGGTATGGACGGACTACCTGTCGCGCTGTCAGTATCTCTTGCAGCAGGGAGAATTCGTCGCCGATGTCTGCTACTGGTTTGGCGAGGGCGCCCCTTTGAGTGTGAATGATATGAAGGCGAGCATCCCGGCCGGATACGACTACGACCTCTGCTCCTCGGAGCTGGTGCTGCAGATGAGAGTTCGCGACGGCCGTCTCGTGCTGCCATCGAGGATGAACTATCGCTATCTCCTCCTGCCGGAAACCGACCGTATGACATTGCCGCTGGCGCGCAAGATCCGTGAACTGATCGATGACGGCGCGCGCGTGATCGGCGGAACACCACCGATAGGCTCGCCCAGCCTGGCGGACTATCCTCGGGGCGACGAGGAGATTGAGGAAACCGTTGCCGAATTGTGGGGCTCCAACCGGGTGATCTCCGGCGCCGACCTGGGAGAGATCTTTCGCCGTGACGGGCTGAAGCCGGATTTCGAGGGTGCGGGTCTGTCATACATTCACCGCCGGATCGGCGAGTCGGATGTCTATTTCGTATCTTACCAGCAGAATCAGACACAAGACATCTCCTGCGCCTTTCGGGTCACTGGAAAAGCTCCCGAGCTGTGGGATCCGGAGACCGGCGCCATTCGGGACTTGCCCGAGTTCACTGAGAAAGAGGGGCGGATCACGGCGTCGCTTCATTTCGATCCTATGCAGAGCTGGTTTGTCATATTCCGAAAACCGTCGGCGGGTGTGGACCCCATCGTTCGGGTGACGCGCGATGGACAACCACTCCAGACCGGTGTCGAGCAGGCCAGGATTGAAGTGAAGCAAGCACGCTATGGGGTTCTAGATGATCCGAAGCGCACCCGCGATGTGCGCGCCAAGGTGCAGGCGCAGGTAGATGCGGGCGTCACCCGTTTCAACGTCTCCGAACTGGCCAAGGGGGATGATCCGGCCAGGGGCGTTGTAAAAACGCTGGTGATCGACTACACCGTTGGCGGCAAGGCATTCACGGTGACCAGCCGGGACCGGGAAACCGTCACTCTCAATGTGCCAAGCGTCGAAGTGGCCCCTGCGGTGGATCTGAACCGCGGTGACATCCTGCAAAGCGGCGCCTACAGTTTTCAGACCGCCAGCGGGCGGCAGTGGCAACAGGCCGTGTCGTTGCCTGCTCCGCAGGAAATCCCCGGCCCGTGGGAAATGCGCTTTGACCCGAAGTGGGGTGGGCCCGCGACACCTGTGACGCTCGAAGCGCTCGAAGATTGGAGCAAGCGCCCCGAACCCGGCATCCGCTACTACAGCGGCACGGCCAAGTACCGCACCGCCTTCCCCCTCAACTCTCAACCCTCAACCCGTAACCGTCTCCACCTCGACCTGGGCCAGGTGGAAGTGATGGCGCGCGTGATTCTCAACGGAAAAGACTGCGGCATCGCCTGGAAGCCTCCCTACGTGGTGGATATCACCGGCGCGGTCCACGCGAAAGACAACGAACTGGAGATCGATGTGGTGAACCTTTGGATCAACCGGATGATCGGCGACGAGAATCTGCCGGAGGACTGCAACTGGCTGAATTCCGAAACGCTGGCCGAATGGCCCGACTGGTTCAAGGCCGGGACCCCCCGTCCGTCCGAACGTTATACGTTTACGACCTGCAAACACTACGACAAAGATTCGCCGCTTGTCTCTTCCGGTCTTCTCGGCCCGGTCACGCTGCGAACGGCGGAGATCATTCCGGCCAAGTAGGGCCTTTCTTGTGACAGGAACCACAATGAGACTGGTGAAGGAAACACACCATGAACAGAATTAACCTCATTCTCGCCTCGCTGTGCCTGCTCGGTCGCTCCGCCGTCGCCGCCTTGCGTGCCCTGCTGGCGGAACTGCCGAAACTCCTGCGAACGGGCGGCTTCTACGGCCAGCCCGTTTGTTCGCCCACGCGCGCCGGGTTCTTCACCGGCCGCAATCTGGAGCGATGGGGATCCCTTAATAATCCACAACTTGGCAACCAACCGTAAGAGGGAAAGCTGTATGTTTGTGAATGTCTTGAGCAAGATTCCTTTGCATTTCCTTCTGGCTTCCAGCGCACTTGCCGTCGACGGAAACCCTCCGCTTATCTCCGCGAAACCCCTTCGCGACTGGATCCCGGCGGCTTATGCCTATGCCGTCGTGAAGCCGGTCGATTTGTCCGATGCCAGAATCACCGGCGGTTATCTGGGGGCTTACGTTGACCGAACCCGCGACATCAGTGTGCTGGATCTCTTCGCCAAAATGAAGGAGCGCGGCGTCTTTGATAATTTTAAGTTCGTCACAGAGGGATTGCCGGATAAGCATGTCGGCGGATTTAATGAGGACGAATGGGTTCATAAACTGGTGGAAGCCGCCGGATACTTTGCGCCTCATAGCAGGGAGATTGACGATGCATTTCAGCCCTTGATTCACAATATTCTGGCCTCGCAGGCGAAGGATGGTTATCTCCAGTCGTATTATCAGAATCCGGCTTAGCTGAAAAAGAACGGACCAGATGTTCGCTTCCGCAAAGGAGGGAGGCATGAATTCTACGTTTTCGGGCATCTGGCGCAAGCGGGTATGGCCTGGAAGCGTTCTACCGGGGACGATCGACTTTTTCAGGCTTCGCTTCGGTTCGCCGATCTGCTATGCGATCTCTTCGGATCGAAGCCGTTGCCCTACGACTACCAGTCCAAGCGGCCCGACCGGAAATACGAGCATCCGAACCACGAAATGGCGATGGTGGAACTCTATCGGATGACGGGGAATCGGCGGTATCTGGACTTCGCAGCCCATACCCTGGACTGTTATAAATTCTGGTCGTTCCCCGAAGTCTGGGGGCATTGCGTGCAGGAGAATCTCCTGCTTTGCGGGGGCGCGGACGTTTATCTGGAGATTGGAAAGTCGGAGATGCTCCAGCATCTCCACGCCATGTGGACGGATATCACGGAGCGCAAGGCGTATTTGACGGGCGGGGTGGGCGATGGCTCGCCTTTCGAAAGTTACGGCGCTGCCTATTCGCTGCCCAATGAGAAGAACTATTGCGAGACCTGCGCCGCCATTTCCAAAGTGTTTTTTGATGAGCGGATGCTGCTGGCGACGGGCAAGGCCAAATACGCCGACGATATGGAGCGGACATTCTATAATGCGGCGCTATCGGGTGTCAGCCTCAAGGGGACAGAATATTTCTATGAAAATCCAATGGAGATCAATATTGGAGGTAAAGACCAGGGCAAACACGGCCGGAGAAACGAGCGAAAACCATACTTTAACTGCTCCTGCTGCGCGCCCAATCTCCTTCGTCTCCTTGGCTCGCTTCAGCAATACCTGTTCACGGCAAGCCCGGACGGCGTGCAGGCGCAGCTCTACGGATGCGCCGAGCTCAAGACCCGCTTGGATTCTGGCGCAATGGCGCATTTGCGCGAGACCACCGACTATCCCCTCAGCGGGTCGGTTCAATTTGAGATTCTCGCCGATGGGAAATATGACCTTTCCTTGCGCATCCCCCAGTGGACGGAAGGCACAAAGGTTGGCATTGCCATCAACGGAAAGCCTGGACCCAATGCCAAGGCAGGCGGATATGCCAAGATCAGCAAGGTTTGGAAAGCGGGCGACAAGGTGATTCTGGAGTTCGATATGAAGCCTCGTCTCATTACGGGTCGCGAATGGGTCGGCGGTGAAAAGGGAAAGCTGGCGCTCATGCGTGGGCCGCTGGTCTATTGCCTGGAAAGCCCAGACAACGAACAAATTGATATCTTCAATCTCAGGCTTACCTCAAATTGCACTTTCACAGAGGAGCCAACCAAGGACCTTGGCGGAGCCGTTCGCCTAAACGGTCAAGCATGGGATGAGGCCAGGAAGAACGCCGTGCAAGTTTCGGCCATTCCCTATCATCTCTGGGCCAATCGAGGCGCTTCTTCGATGCGTATCTGGGTTCCCGCCCGCGAGCAAACTCTAACGGGGGAATAGCCCCTATCAAACTGAACCCCACAACAACACCGGAAAGAATATGAAGACACGAACCCTCATTCTCTCCTCGTCAAACCGGCTGTGTTGCGGTGGAAACGGGCTCGGTTATTTTCCATTTCACTATCCGAAAGAGAGAACGATGATATGAATATATCATGCATGCATCGTCGGGATTTTCTCAAAACGACAATCGCTGGAGCGGTCGGCATGATGACGGCAGGCTCCATGGCCGCTGCGCCGCCTGGCGCCGAGAAACCCAACATCGTCTATTTCCTTGTGGACGATATGGGCTACGCCGACATTGGATTCAACGGTTGCCAGGACATTCGCACTCCGAATATTGACCGGCTTGCGGAACAAGGCGCGGTGTTGGATTCCTTCTATGCCCAGCCCGTTTGCTCGCCCGGGCGATCGGCGCTGCTCACGGGGCGCTATCCAATGCACACCGGCATCTATAATGTCGTGAACCCGGAAGGCACGGGCCTGCGGGGGCCGCTGCCGCTCGCGGAACGCACCCTGGCGCAGGCGCTGCGTGAAGCGGGGTACGCCACGGCGATCTGCGGTAAATGGCACCTTGGCTCGGACACGCCGGAGTATAGGCCGACGAGGCGCGGATTCGATTCTCAATACGGTCTGATGGGCGGCGCAATCAACTATTTCACCCATGCGGCCGCAGACAAGAAGATGGGCGCGTTCGATTGGTGGCGCAACGACGTCGCTTCCGAGGACACGGGCTACTCCACACACCTGATCGCCGACGAGGCTTGTCGCGTCATCCGCGAGCAGCCCGCCGGAAAGCCGCTCTTCCTCTATGTGGCCCCCAACGCCGTCCATGGGCCGCTGGATGCGCCGGCAGAATGCCTGAAACCGTATGCCGATCTCCCCCAAGATCGGATCAAACTGGCCGGGGCGACGGCCGCATTGGACGATGACATCGGACGGATCATGGCGGCGCTTGCCGAGAAAGACATGATCTCCAACACGCTGGTTATCTATTCCAGCGACAACGGCGGGCCGAGTTGGAACAAGTCCTGCCGCAATGACCCGCTGCGCGGCGGTAAATCGGACATCTACGAAGGCGGGATGCGGGTCTGCGCGTTTGCCTCCTGGCCTGGGAACATCCCTGGCGGCATCCACATCAACGAGCCGTTGCACGTGGTGGATTGGTTTCCGACCCTGTGCCGGCTCGCAGGCGCATCCCTTTCGCAGCCGCTCCCACTCGATGGGCTTGATATTTGGCCGGTTTTGACGCAGGGAGCGAAGTCGCCCCATGACGCCATTCCGCTGATTGGGTCGAGAGACGGCCAATATGCCATCCGGGTCGGCGACTGGAAACTGCTGATCAACCCGGCGGAGTTCAAAAGGAACGTGAAGTGCAGTCCCGTGGAACTCTACAATCTCGCCACCGACATCAGCGAAAAGCACAACTTCGCCGCCGAACAGCCGGAGCGGGTGAAAGCCATGCGGGCGCGCCTCGATGAGTTATTGGCCAATCCCGCCAACCCTGAGTTTTTCGCGCCCCCGAAACAGGGCGCCAGGAAGACGAAGCGGGCAGAACCGGATACGGCGGAGATCGTGCCATGACTCTGTTGAGTCCACCCCATAGGCCCGGCACGAACCATGAATCTACTCCCCATCAATGGAGCGTCACATGATCTTGTCCCGATGCATCGCACGGCTGAGCATCCTCTCCTTAGTGGCGTCTGCCGCCGCGAGCGCTCATGCCCAGTCCACGACGGAGATGACCGTCGGGGACCTGCTCGTCGAACACCGCGTCGCTCCGGTCGGTCTGGATGCGCCGAATCCACGGTTTTCCTGGCGCTTGCAAAGCGAAGCCAATGGCTTGCGCCAAACGGCCTATCAGATTCAGGTCGCCCGCTCGATCGACAGCCTCGACGCGGCCGGCGCGCCGTTGGTTTGGGATTCCGATTGGGTCGTGTCGGACCAGAGTCATTTGGTCGCCTACGCGGGCGAGGCGCTTCGTTCCAGCACGCCGTATTTCTGGCGGGTTCGGATTAAGAATGAGAATGACATGATTTCGCCGTGGAGCGCGGCTTCCCGCTGGGTCACGGGCTTGCTCGACGCGGACAAGGAATTGCAGGCCGATTGGATTGGCTTCGATCAGCCCTATGCGGACGCGCCGCACGGAGCCGATTGGTTCGACATGGATCAGGCCAAGTGGATCTGTCATCCCGCGCTAGAGAAGGGCAAGGACTCCGTCGCCTTTTACCGGACGGAATTCGAGGCGCCGGCCGACGCAATTCGAGTGATGATCGGGATGGAAGCGAACTTCACCGCGCAATTGTTTCTCAATGGGACCGAACTGTTTCAGGACGGCAGTCTGGGGAAGAGGGGCAGTTATCTGGATGTCACGCCATGGGTGCGCGCCGGCGCCAACCAAATCGCGTTTCGCGTCAACGAGTGCAACCACAAAGAGCACTCCGGCCTCATCGCGGCGGTGCGCATCGAACAGTCCGATGGCAGAATCACGCGGCGTTTCACTGATGAAACGTGGGAAACGACCCAGCAGCCGGTCGATCTCTGGGCCGATGGCGGCAAGCCCGACGATGGTTGGGGACCGGTGCAAGTTCTCGGCAAGCCCGGCGAGCCGAACGCCACCGGTCAAGGCGACGAAAAACTCCTCTCGCCCCGTTCCGACGAAAAAGTCTTCATGTCGCCGCCGGTTTGCCTGCGCAAGGAGATCGATCTTCCCAAGCCGGTTCGCTTCGCCGTCTTCCACGGAACCGCCCAAGGGCTGTACGATCTGCATGTCAATGGCCGCCGCCTGACGCCGACCGGTTTTCAACCGGGGTGGACGCAGTTCGAGCGGCGCACGGACTACGTCAGCACGGACGTGACGGAGGCGCTGAAGCCGGGGCGCAACGCCATCGGCGTCGTCCTCGCCGACGGATGGTTCCGCGGCAATCTGCTTTGGTTCGGTCGCGAACACTTCGGCGACAAGATACGGTTCTCCGGCCAGCTGGAGGTGGAATACGAAGACGGCAGCCGCGAATCCTTCGGCGCCGACCCGACTTGGAAAGCCTCCTACGGCCCGACGCTGCAATCGGATCTCATGTTCGGCGAAATCTACGACGCACGATTGGAGCAACCCGGTTGGGACAGTCCGAACTTCGCGGATAATGACTGGCAGCCGGTCGTGGCCGAAGCCCGTTCCGCCCAGGCGGAATTCATTCAGCGCGCTCACCCAACAGAACCGGTGAGACAAGATCTGGAATTGACGCCTCAGGCCATAACGGAGCCAAAGCCGGGAGTGTACGTCGTGGATTTCGGCCAGAACTTCGCCGGTTGGGCGCGCCTGAAAACTACTGGCCGCGCTGGACAGACCATCTATCTTCGCTTCGCCGAGGATGTGAATCCCGATGGGACCATTTACACGGACAATCTCCGCAGCGTCAACCCGGCGGATCGCTATATCTGCAAAGGCGGCGGCCTGGAAACCTGGGAGCCGCGTTTCACCTACCATGGCTTCCGCTATGTGCAGATCGTCGGCCTTACGGAAAGACCGGCCAAGGAAACCCTGACGGGCATCGTCGCTCACTCGGGAGGTCCGATCACCAGCGTCTTCGATTCTTCCTCGCCGATGTTGAATCGCCTTTACCAGAACATCGTCTGGAGCCAGCGGAGCAACTATTTCGAGACAATGACCGATTGCCCGCAACGCGACGAGCGGTACGGCTGGGTGGGCGACGCCTATTTCTTCATGCCTTCCTCCGCCTACAATCAGAACGCGGCGAGCTTCTTCCACAAATGGTTTCTCGACTGCCTCGACACCCAGCATGAGAACACAGGCAATATCAGCAACGGCGCGCCCGGCAACCGGCCCGGCGCCGGCAATGCGCAACTCGATTGGTCCGCCGCCGCGATGGTCACTCCCTGGATGATCTGGCGGCGCTACGGCGACGCACAGCCGATCGTCGACCACTATGCCGCGTTGCGGCTCTACATGACCCAATGGGAGAAATTCGCAAAGGATGTCGATGCCCGAGGCGGGAAGAAAGGTCCCGCGCCGTATAGAATCATCGGCGATTGGGTGTCGCTGGAGAAAGGCACGTCGAAGGAATTCATCGGCCGCGTCTTAGGCTATATGCTCAGCGCGCACATGGCGGAATTCGCCCGCCTCGCCGGGCAGGACGACGATGTCCGCACCTTCACCGATCTGGCGGCGCATTTCCGCGCCGAGGTGATCGACAAGCATATCGGCGCCGACGGCACGGTGGATGGAGATACGCAGTGCGCCTATGCCTATGTTGCGCGCCTCGGCCTCTACAGGCCGGAGCAGGAGGACTTGATCCGCGCGAAATTCCGGGAACGGATGATCGCGGACCACTATGCCGTGCTGACGGGGTTCCACGGCACGGGAAACCTGCTGCAAGGGTTGACCGCCATCGGTCTGGCGCCCGAGGCGTCCAGGACGATCCTTAGCGAAGAGCCTCCGGGCTGGGGCGGCATGGTGAAACTGGGCGCGACGACAATCTGGGAGCGCTGGCAGGGCAAGAACGCGGATGGGACTTTCTACTCGCCGAAGATGAACTCATTCAACCACTACACCTTTGGCGGATGCGGGGAGTGGATGATGGGCTATTTGGTCGGGCTGCGCGAGGAATCGCCGGGGTTCAAAATCGTGCGCGTCGAACCCACCATCGTCCCGGATCTCGAGTGGGCTTCGGGCCGTTTCGAGTCCCCGTACGGCACGGTCTCCAACCGTTGGGAGCGCAAAGACGGCCGCATCACGATGCGCCTCGTCATCCCGCCCAACAGCGCCGCCCGCGTCGTCCTGCCAATGAATTCAAAGGACATCCGGCTCGAGGGAAGGCCAATTTCGGCTCCGCCAAGCGGCGGGCTGGAAACTGGATCGGGAAAGCATGAATTCACTTGGGCTGAACAAACCGCAAATTAAAGGAGAATCCGATGAACGGCTATTGCGCCTTCAATCGCAGGTTTTTCTCCCTCGGTGTGTTGCATTGCGCAGTGATTGGCTCCGCTTTCGCCGCGCCAGCAATCACGCTCTCGCTTGATCCCGCCTCTGCCGAGCCGGGCAAGTTCGCAGCCGAGGAAATCCGTCGCGAGGCCTTCGCCCGCGGCATGGCCGTGGTCGAAGCGGACGCAATTGCTCCCACCGACGCGAACCATATCTCGCTTGCCGTCGGCGCGCCGGCTGGGCCGAAATCCGTCGCGCAGAGCTACAGCATTCGCGTGCGGCGCGAGAACGGCCAGCGCCACATCGAAGCGCGGGGCGCGGACGCCGTCGGGGCGATGTATGGCGGACTCGATATCGCGGAAGCGATCCGCACGGGCGATTTCGACTCAATACAGGATTCCGATCACGCCCCGCGCATCGCTCAGCGCGGGATCAAACTCAACATCCCGCTCGATCTGCGCACCCCCTCCTATTCCGATCCGTCCGATGCCGCGCAGGCGAACATCCCGGAGATGTGGAGCATGGATTTCTGGCGCGATCTCTTCGACGACATGGCCCGCCATCGCTACAACCTCATCTCGCTGTGGACGCTCAATCCCTTTCCCAGCATCGTGAAGGCGCCGGAGTTTCCGCACGTCGCCCTCGACGATGTCTGGCGCACTCGGATGAAACTGGACGGAAAATTCAGCAACAACGGCAACGACTTTGTGCGCCCGGAGATGCTTGCCAACCATGAGGTCGTCAAGAAGATCACCATCGACGAAAAAATCCAATTCTGGCGCGACGTGATGCAATTGGCGAAGGACCGCGGCATCGACGTCTATTGGTTCCTCTGGAATATTTTCCTTTATGGGGCGGAAGGCAAAGACGGGATCACCGGCGACAGACTGGCGCCCCGCACGATCGAGTATTTCCGCGCCAGCGTGCGAGAGACGATCAAAACGTACCCGTTGCTCGCCGGGCTCGGCATCACCGCCGGAGAGGGATTCCCCAAGGGCATGGACGCCGATGCCAAGGAGAAATGGCTCTGGCAGACCTACGGCGAAGGCATTCTTGATGCGTTGAAAGAAACCCCCGACCGGAAGTTCCGGCTCATTCATCGCTTCCACATGACGGCGCTGAGCGACATTCGGCGCGAGTTCGCCGAACTGCCCTGCGAGCTTGATTTGAGCTTCAAGTACGCCGTCGCCCACATGTATTCCGTGCCCCGGCCAACCATGATCGAACCGGTGCTGCCACTGCTCAGTCCCGAACTCCGCTGCTGGCTCACGGTGCGCAACGATGATATTTACAGCTTCCGATGGGCCGATCTGGATTATGCGCGGGCTTTCATCAAGGCCATCCCCGGAGAGGATAAGATTGCCGGCTTCTACATGGGGAGTGACGGCTACAATTGGGGGCGCGATTTCCTCTCCAAAGACCCCGGCGTTCCGCGCCAAACCGTAATGCAAAAGCAGTGGCTCTCCTTCGCTCTTTGGGGACGGCTGGCCTATGAACCCGATCTGCCGGCTTCCACCTTCGACCGTCTTGTCGCCGCCCGCTTCCCCGGCGCGGACGTGCCCGCGCTCACCAGCGCATGGGCGGACGCCTCGAAAGTCTTCCCCTATATCACCCGCTTCTTCTGGGGCGATATCGACATCAAATGGTTCCCCGAAGCCTGCCGCAGGAAAGTCCGCTTCTATACCGTCCGCGACTTCATCGAGGGCGGAACGATGCCCGGAGCCGGCGTCCTCAACATCATCGAGTGGCGCGTCGGCGTCCTGACAGGGAAGATGCCGGCAGGCGTGACCCCGCTGGAAATCGCCGCGACGTTGGAGATTAACGCCACAAAGGCGCTCAACGCTCTGCCGCAACTGCAACGCGCCGTCATTGCGCCAGCTGCCAGCGCGAAGGAATACGCCGCCACGCTCGGAGACATCGAGGCCATGTCGCGCCTTGGGCTTTATTACGCGGCAAAAATTCGCGGCGCCTGTGACCTCGCGCTCTTCGACAAAACCGGCGACACCGGGCGCCAGGCGTCCGCCATTGAAAGCCTCGAAATGGCCCTGGATCAATGGAAGCATTACTCCGCCGCCTACACGCGCCAGTACGTGCAGCCCGTGCTCTACAACCGCGCCGGCGTCGTGGACATCCCCGCTCTCACCGACGACATCGCCGCCGACATTCAATTAGCGCGCGACTGGAAGCCTGGCATGATGGATGAAGCCAAGATCAAGCGCCCCCGCACCGCGGCGGGGTTTGCCGAATAACCCTGGCTTTGACTGGAGCCGAAAATGAAATTTATGCAACGCGCCTGTTTCAGCGAAACGCTCGCGCTTTGCGAGGGATACGCGACGGATCTCATCACCGATCTTTCGCTGGAATGGCTCAAACGGCGTGACTGCGGCCGGCCTTTCTGTTTGATGTGCCATCACAAGGCTCCGCACGGCCCGTGGCAGTATCCCCCGCGGCACGAATCGCTCTTCGATAGCGTTGCCATTCCCGAACCGGTGACTCTTTTCGAAGATTTGAGCCACCGATGCGAGGGGTAGCGCCACGTCAGTTTGCCAGGGACCGGAGGAAACCCGATCCACACGCATTCTGGACGCAAGTCCATGATCCATTGAGCGAATACGTCGAGATCGAAATCCATCAGCGGCTCGATCGTCAAGACATTGCGGAGGTACCGTCTTCCTGCGGCTCCACCGCGAATTCTTCGGCGTCCCGCCCGTGCAGGACCTGATCAAGTTCCGCATTCAAGCCGCGCGGCGTATGCTCGACACCGGCGCGGCCACCGTCGGCGAGGCCTGCGCCTTCGGCAGCCTTCAGCGCTTCAGCCGCTTCTTCAAAGAGCGCGTCGGCCACGCCCTTTGCCAATACCGCCAAACCCTTGCCTTGCGGACGTGATGAGACGCCGTCGAATGCACGAGATTTAGCGCGCCGGGGCGGAGGCGGCGGACGGGGCTTCCAGGAAACGCGTGCGGAACTCGTCGAGGCCGATCTCGCCTAAGCCGAGAATGCGCATTAACTCGCCGGTATCGGAAAAATCGAGCCGCGTCGTCGGGTCGTAGTAGTCGAACGCCGCCTTCCATGCGGGGCCGAAGTCGGGATGCGCCAGGGCCGCGCGCTGGAACGCTTCGTTGCCCCCGAGCGCGTTCAGATAGCGGTTGGCGCCTTTGATGCGGATGTAGTCGGTGTTCGCTTTCACATACGCCAGCGCCTCGGGCGTCGTCTTGTCTTCGTTCCAGTTGCTGTGCTGCACGAGGTGAATGCGTTTGACGGGATCGACCTGGGGCATGGACTGGCGCAGGCGTTTGACCGTCTCGGCGGTCAAGTCGGACTGGCCGCCCTCTTTGATCCACACGTCGCCGCCGGCCTGGAGAACGCTCCCCCACCGTTCGGTCATTTTCGCGAGCGCGCCTTCCTTGTCGTCGCGGGCCGCCAGCCAATTCCCCCTGCTCCAGGCGGCGTCCATGACCGCGTTGGACTCCGGGCGGAACGCCTTGGCGTTGAGACCGAAGGCGCCGGAAACGGGCAGAACGTGGCCCTTGATCCACTCGGCGCCGAAGATCGTCTCGAGCATCGTGCGGTCGGCGGCGGCGCTGTGGCCGTCGTCGCGGTCGGGCGCGTGGTCGTAGTGCAGGGCGATCAGGTCCTTCTGAGGATTGAGGACCAGGGTGTTCGTGGTGTCGCCCTGCGCGGCCATGACGCCGTAACAGACCAGAATGAAGACGAAGGCCAAAACGGGAGACCTCATGATCATCTCCTCCAGATGTTCTATAGGACTTCATCACGATGATATCGCGCGGATCATCGGTCAAGGAGCCGGTTCAATTGATCGCCTTTTCCGGCTCATGTATAGCGCGCGACGATGGTCTCGAGCAGGTCCAGCCGGGGAAGTGTGAAGCGACATCGCCCCTCTCCCGCCGCCTTCACGGGCAGCGCGCGGCCGAGACGCAGCGCGCGCGCCTCGGCTGGCAGCGATGGCGCTCGCATGGAGATCTCGATATTCTGCGTCGGCAGAGGCGGCAGGAACGAGACGCCATTCTGCCCGGAATGATTGACAAGACTCACCAATTGCCATGCGCCGTCGGAGCGAATCTGAGAGCGCATCTCGATCAAGGGCGACGCGTCGAGTTGGATAGAGGGCTGCAGTCCCAGGAGATCGAAGAGAATCGCGCGGAACAATGCGGCGTGGCCGTGAGAGCCCTGGCTGGCATAGTGCCGCCCCAAGCGCCAGGGGATGAGCGCCGCGATCCCCTTGCCGTGCGCCCTGCAGATCAGGCCCGGGACGCTCGTTTCCTCGCGGTAGTAGCACTTTTCCGGCGGCCCGTACATATCGCCGGGAACGTATCCCAGGAATCCCCGCGCGCCTGCGGGCAGGGCGCAATGACACGCTTCGTCATCGATATAGAGAAGGTCGATCTCCTGGAATCCTCGTAGGGCCTCCCTGTCGCGGGGGGCAACGCGCCAATACGACCCGCGGCGCGCCGGCAGAACGTCAAGGATCGGCGGACGTCCGAGGCATTCGAAATCGAACGCGACGCCCGCCGGGAGTCCTTCGTCGTCGCGCGCTCCGGTCAGGCCGGTCGCTAAAAGACGCCCGCCGCCGGCAACGTAGTCGTCGATCGAGCGCTTCAGGTCATCGGCCGGATTCGAGGCATCGGGCAGGATCGCCGCCTGACATGACGACAGAACGCCGGATTTCGCGACCTGCGCCTCATCGAGAATATGAAAGAGCACGTGATGCTCGGCCAGCAGGCGCAGCAGACCGCGGAATTCGGTTGAAGCCTTCCCACCGGGACGAATCAGGCAGACATCGCCAACGGGCCTCACTCCCGAGTACCAGCGCTCGTTCTCGGCGTGAAATCGATAGAGATCCTTCACCATTTCGAAGCAGGCGCGATTGTCCTGCCGTTCGAGCGGTCCGATCACATAGTAGTCGAGCCACGCGGCGTTGGCGATGTTCTCGGCCAAGCGCAACGACGTCAGATGAGGCGACACTCCGACATGGCGGTAGGGGATATCCAGGAAATGGACCGCCGAATTCGAGACCGTCTTGTCGCGCCAACCGCTCAGAACGCTGGCCGTGTGCTCCGTAGCCGAGTAGCCCCATTCCGGCTTCGGACGGTCGGCCGCGCTATTCGATTCGCGACGAACGATGTCGACGGCTTCGGTGACGTAGGTGCAGACGGCAATCTCGGGGTTGTGCTGTTTGATCTGTCGAACGATGGCCTCAATCTTCTCGCGAACTGTATGCGCTTGGAAGCGACGATAGGCCGCGGACGAGGCGTCATCGGAGACTCGCGGCGATGGCAGTTCCTCCCCGCAGAACGCGCGATAGCGGCTCCGGCAGTTCTCGCATTGGCAGATGCCGTGGCGAACGCCGCCATAGTCGCGCGTCTGATAGCCGAACATGTTGAAGAAGACGCCGTCGACAGGATAGCAGCGGATCGCCTCGGCCAGGATCTCGTGCGCGTATTCCTGCTGGTAGCCGCCGTTCAGGCACGTGTGGACCTGGCCGTTGTAGTTGACGCGCTCTCCCTTCGCGCCGACGTAAAGCCATTCGGGACGCCGGGCGGCGAGGGTTTCGTTGATCTTTGAAAAGTCGAACCGGGCGAGAAAGCGGATTCCGTTTTGCCGCGCCCTCTCCAACACCTCCCCGACCAGATCGCCGCGCAGAAACGGATTGCGCCAGTGGAATTCCAGCTCCGTCGGGTAGTTGGCGATGATTCCGCCGACATTGAACAGCAGCACATTGGCGGAGAACTCGCGCAGCTGGCGCATGAACTCATCGGGGTCCAGGTCCGCGTCGATCTCTCGGAGATTCGTCTGAATAAGACGCATCGGCTTTTCCAGCCACCAAGGCATAACGCACTCCCTTCTCCGAATGACTTCCTCGCGTCACGAGTCGACGATCGGTGGGCGCAAAACAGTGTCACGACGAGAAGCCGCGCTGGAATTCATGCTCCCCGGTCCCGCGCGCCGTCTTGGAAAACCGGCATGGGACTGGCGCCTTCCATCGGCGTGATCGCGTAGCCGGCGTGCGAGACGAGATTGGCCGCGCCATTTATCTCCACGACTGTCGGCATGATGTCAATGGGAGAGGCGGTCGTTGCCGCGGTATTCTCTTGACCCTCGGCCCGTCAACCGTCGTATAGATCCTTGCAGCGATCTCACAGAGGATGCGCAATGCAAGACGACAGCGGGTGCGTCTATCCCAATCCAAGCGTGCCATCGACCTCGCGCCGCAAGTTCTTGAGGACCAGCGCAGGCCTGGCAATTGGCTCCGCGATGACCGAGCATGGTCTTGCCGCCGTGGCCGCTGAACAGGATGGAGTCGCGCTTGTGGTCTCTCCCGACGACGCCATCGCCGCCTCAGCCCCGCCAAAGTGGGCTTTGGGCGAACTGAAGACGGCACTCGAGAATCAAGGGGTCGGAACGCGCGTTGTCCCCCACATTGCCGACGCGGCCCCGGCAGAGCGATGCGTCATCGCCGCAGGGGCAAACTCGGCGCTCGCGCGCCAACTGATGGGCCAGCTGGGCCTGGCCGCGCCGGCCGAAGCCGAAGCGCTATGCCTGGCGCAGGGCGAGGTCGAAGGCCGAACGGCTCTCCTGGCGGCTGGCGCCGACGACATTGGGCTCGGGTACGCGCTGACGGAGTTGGCCGACCGCGTATTGTGCGTGAGTCAAGGCCGCGGAGCGCTGGAGTTTCCCGAACCGGTTATCGAGCGGCCCGCCAGCCGCGTCCGCAGCGTCATGCGGCACTTCTCCTCCGAGCTTGAGGATAAGCCGTGGTTCTACGACAAGGACTACTGGCGCTGCTATCTCGACATGCTCGCTTACTGTCGCTTCAACCGGATGAGCCTGACGATGGGAATGGGTTACAACTCCGCGCGCGGCATCTCCGATGGCT
The DNA here is from genome assembly GCA_026398515.1 of Candidatus Sumerlaeota bacterium. Classification (GTDB taxonomy): domain Bacteria; phylum Sumerlaeota; class Sumerlaeia; order JAPLSS01; family JAPLSS01; genus JAPLSS01. Next base: position 38,295 of record JAPLSS010000090.1, read on the forward strand.
ATCTGCTGTTTCCCTATCCGTTCTTCGTCAACCCGCCGGGCTACCAAGTCCGGGCCAATGGGCTTTCCCGCGACGAGCAGGCGCGCAATCTCGCCATGCTGAAGTTCATCGGCGAGGAGACCGTCCGGCGGGGGCTTCGTTTCCAGATCGGCATCTGGACGCTGGCCTACATATGGGAACGCAGCCCCGACGCCACTTACCAGGTCGAGGGGCTTACGGACGAGACCCACGCCCCCTATTGCCGCGACGCGTTGGCCATGCTACTGCGCGAGGTCCCCGCCGTCAGCGGCGTCACGTTCCGCGTTCACAGCGAGAGCGGCATTCCCAAGGGCCAGAGCGGCTTCTGGGAGACTCAGTTCAGCGCCATCGCGCGCTGTGGTCGCCGCGTCGAGATCGACATGCACGCGAAGAACATTGAGCCCGAGACGCTCGAGGCGGCCCTCGCCACCGGCCAGAACGTCGTCGTGTCGCCAAAGTACTGCGGCGAGCAGCTGAGCCTCCCCTATCACCCATGCTCCATTCGCGAGAAGGAGATGGTTTCGCCAGACAAATTCACCGACACAGGCGCCGGCATCCTGATCGGCAGTCGCAACTTCACGCGGTACGGCTATGCGGACTACCTGGCCGAGAACCGCGCCTGGGACGTTGTCTTCCGCACGTGGCCTGGGACGCAGCGTTTCCTTCTCAGCGGCGATCCCGCCACCTACGCCGGCTACGGGCGCTGCGCATCGTTCTGCGGCGCCTCGGGCGTCGAGCTGTTTGAGCCGCTCGGTTTCAAGGGACGCTGCGGCAGCGGGCTGCCGGGCGGGCGCTGCGCTTATGCCGACGCGTCGCTCAACCCGCGCTACGACTTCGAGAAGTATCGCTACACCTACCGCCTCTGGGGCCGGCTCGGCTACAATCCCGACGCGCATCCAGAGGTTTGGCGGCGCGTTCTGCGCCAGGAGTTCGGCGCCGCGGCGAACGAGGTCGAAGATGCTCTTGCCTCGGCCAGCCGCGTCTTGCCGCTTTTCACGCTCGCGCATGGCCCCGCCGTCAGTTGCACGTCTTATTGGGTCGAGATTTACTCGAATATACCGATCGCGAAGACCGACGTGGAGCATCCCTTCCCCGAAGTGCCGGAACCCAAGGTCTTCGGCAACGTCACCTCATTCGACCCGCAGCTTTTCCAATCGGGATTCCAATGCGGCGACGCCCTGGTGGAAGGACGGACCACAGGCAAGTACTCGCCACTCGAAGTCGCCCAATGGCTCGAAGAGCTGGCCGAATCCGCCGCAACGGCGCTGGACAAAGCGCGCCGCCAACTCGGCGCCGCCGCCTCGAAGCCCGCTTTCCGCCGCGTCGAGGAAGACGTGTTGATCGAGCGGGGCCTCGCGCTCTTCTTCGCCGGCAAACTTCGCAGCGCTGTGCTCTGGCGCATCTACGAACGCAGCGGGCTTCGCCCCGCGGCGCAAGCCTCCATCGCCCGGCTCGAGGCGGCGCGCGAGGCGTGGGTGGCGATGGCCGAACGCGCCAAGACCGTCTATCAACCGAACATCACTTACGGAAGCCGGTGGACCCAAGGCCACTGGATGGACCGTATTGCGCTGATAGACGAGGACGTCGCGGATCTCAAGCAACGGCTTACGACCGCCGCCTCGCCAGACCCTGAGATTGATCCTGCCACCGCCCAGCGCGCGCTGGAGATCGCCACGAGCAAGCCCGCGCGTCCGGTCCTGGAAGCCAAACACACGCCCGGCAAGACCTACCGTTCTGGCCAGTCCCTTGCGATTACTCTGAGTTGCGCCAAGGCAGCGCCCAAGCGTGTGATCCTGTGGTATCGGCATGTGGACCAGGCCGAGCGGTGGCAATCGGTCGAACTGACGCGCAGCGGCGATGCCTTTCAAGGCGAGATTCCGGCCTCCTACACCGCCAAGCGGTTCCCGTTGCAGTACTACTTCGAGGTCGAGGTCGGACCGGCCGGAGCCACGTTCGTCCCGCGACTCGCCGCCGATTTCGAAAGCGTCCCCTACTACATCGTCCGGTCTCGGACGGTCAATGCCGGTATTTGACTCGCGCCCGACGATATCCACAGCCTCGGTCACACACGCGCATACAGTCAACTCGGGATTGAGCGCTGTGACCTGCCCCACGATGGCGTCGATCCGCTCTCGGATAGTCTGCGCCTGAAAACGCCGATATGCCAGAGCGGCCTCATCGCCGGCGTTTTCGATCCTCGCACAGCGCCGCCACTTCACGCCGGACTCCGCCGAAGTGTTGCCGGCGTCGCCGTCGGCGGCAAAGTAGCCCGGCACACGATAGGCCACAGCGTCGACATCCTCTTCCGCATAATCACTTTTCAAGCGTTCCGGACTGCCACTCCCGGGCGATTCTCACGTCGTCCTCGACATTGGAGACCAGCGCGTTGAGATCGCAATAGCCGATGCGGGTAAGGATCTGCGGCGCGTATTGACTCGTAGCGACCGCGGCATATTGCTTCCACCAATCCAACGCCGATTCGAGATGCTGCACGGCCGATTGCCTCTTCGACTCGTCCGCCGTCATGTCAAACAACGCGAGGTCCGTCGCCCCGAGGATCTTCTCGGCGTAATAATGCCCCAGGAGCGCCATCGCCCGATAGTCGCCCAATGTGAGGCGCAGTTCCTTGTTCGCGCCGGGGTCCAACGAGGACACGATGTCGATAGCCGCCTTGGCGTGGGCGTGCAATTCCTCGGCGACCTGCGGCGGCGTGACGCCCTCCATTGTCTCTCCCGCCAGCAGCGCTTTGGCGTAATCCTGGATATTCAGAATCCCGCTGTCGCTCATGGTCTCGCCCCGCATGAAGCCCTCGACCGTCTGAAAGCCGCTAGGCGCGGGGTGGGCGATACAGGCTTCCGGAAACCATTTGAGGTCGATATTGCGCCAGTAGAAGCGCGTGGTCAGCGGGATGATCTTCGAGGCTTCGACGGAGGCGGTTAGGAGACGCTCGGCGTCGACCTCGGGGAATCGAGCAGCCAACATCTGGCGGAACAACGAGTCCGGCAACGTTGGATCATAACTGAGACGCCCCCAAAGCGTGAAACTGAACCATTGCTTCTTCATGACCAGCTGGCGGGGCGTTTCCGGCTCTTTGTCAATGAATTCGCGGCCCCAGATGTAGCCGTCGGGCCCCATGTAGTAGCCGGCGAGTTCGTCGGGACCGGGGAAATTGCTGATGTAGGCCCGCGCGAATTCGGGATCACCCCAACGATAGCTATAGATGTCGTCGTTGCGCACGGTCATCCACATCCGAAGGTTCGAGGGCAATTCCGCCAATTCCTTTTTGGCGAACGGCGGAGCGGCCGAGGAATACATGTGAGCGACGGAGTATTTGTAACTGAGATCCAGCGTGTCGGGATACTCCTTCCATGCGGAGAGGATCTCATCGAGGCCGGTTTGATGATACCGGTGAATCAGACGGACGGAGCGGTCGGGCTGAATCGCTTTCGCGTCGCGCACGCCCTCGCCGTAGGCCTGCCAGAGCCATTGCTCCTTGGTCTTTTCGGAAGTGTTCTTGCCCATGTGCTCGCCGGCCGTGATCCCGATGCCCGCCAGGAGCGGATAGGTGAGTATCAATTCGCGGACGCTCTTGCGGAAGTAGTTGATGGTGGTAGGGTTTGTCAGGTCGTCGGTAATGCCATATTTGTCTTGCGCGCCCCAGACAAAGGTATTCCAGGTGAAGATATACGTCTCAATTCCCCGGTCGTGGGCGTATTGCATGACCGCGCGCCAGAACTCGATCTTCTCTTCGATAGTCATCGTCTTGACGACTTCGAGATGCCCCATGAAGTCCCGGTCCAACACCTCCATGGGTTTGTGGCTGTCATCCCGGCTCAGCGCCTCCGTCGACCGCATGACATCCTGGAGGGCGACGTCCGGGTACTCCGGGACCTTCACCATCGACGGAAACGGATGGAGATTCCACAGCGAGAGCACGTTATACCGATCGCGCGCCATCTCATCGAGCAACTCGCGCCAGAACTCCCGTCCGCGTTGGCGACCTTGTCCAGGGTCCCCAGGCGGATCGCTTCCGCGAGGTCGAGGCCCCCATACATCGCGCCGGCGGCGTCCGCGCCCAACACGGCCCACGCATCCGTTGCGCCTTCGGCCTTCCGCCGAATGGCGTAGGATTGAGGCGACGCATTGGAAAGCGGCGCGATGCCAAGGCCCTTCTCCAGCGCTCTTGAATCGTCGGCCGTGGCGGCGATGGCGATGCAGGCGCCGTCGCGAGCCTTCGGCAATTCCTCCACGCTCATGACGCGGCAAGGGATCCCTGCCGCCTTGGCCGCTTGCTGGATCTCCGATGCGGCGAACTCGACTTGCGGCGAGCCGCTTCGGTAGTACAGTGTCAGTCCCGATTTCTCCGCGCGTGTCGCTGATGCCATCTCACTGCTCCCCCGTTGTGAATTGAGGCGAGCCGCCGCGTCGGCGCTCCCTGGTTGGTCGGGCTTGTCGGCGCGCGATGGAACGCTCGCCGTCGGATCCGAGGACTGCGCCGCGCCATCCGGTCCCTCCATGGCGGCGCCAACACCACAGCGCAACAGCATCACGAATAGCGACACAGCCAGCACGTGGACTCGCGCCCCGCCGCCGATAGGAGATTCCGTTTTCGACTCTCTCATGGCGCCCACTCCTCGCACCGATGTAGGATAGACCGCTCGCCTTTTTCGCCTCTCCGGCTTGGCCCGAATGGCGGAAAGGGCAGGACAGAAAATGGTCGCACGTGAACGACCACGGACGAATTCTACTTGCGAAAATCAAAGTTGGCGATTCCAATATCGGCGCAACTATGCCAAAATCAGGCGATACCGCCATGGAGCCCGACTACTATCTACGCAACGCGCGAGTGCAAACGGTCTCGTCGACGTCGTATCGGTTCGACGCGCGCGAGCGACGGCCGCGGAGCGATTCCATTTACCTACTGTTCCAGTGCACCCAGTCCGGCGCCGGCATGCTGGAATACGGAGGGAGGAAGATTCGCGTTACTCGCGAACTGCCCGCCGGAACGGGGTTTCTCGGCCTAGTGCCCGGTTCGCATCGCCATTGGTTCCCCGGCGGGCAGCAGCCGTGGGAGTTCGTTTACGTCTCTATCCGCCTTCCGCGCCCCGCGACGCGAATGGCGCGATGGCTTGGCGAAATCGGCCCCTGGCACGCCTTCCCGTTGGACGGGGCGTTGGTCCGGTTGGCCACGGAACAGGCGACGATCCTGGCGCAACGGGGCTGGATCGTCGATCGCTACACGCGAGGGACGATGGCCTATCGGTTCTTGATGGAATTGCAGCGTCACTTCGACCCTCAGGCGGCGGCCCCGTCCCCCTTCCCGGACCTAGCGAAGGCGTTGGAGTTCATCGAGCGGCATCTGGCAGATAAGATCTCGCTGCGGGATATCGCGTCGAGCGCCGGCCTCAGCCCGTCCAGCGTGGTTCGCGCGTTCCGGCAACGCCTGAACACGACCCCCGCGCAATTCCTGATCGGCCAGCGCATCGAGCGAGCCCGGAACCTGTTGGTCGAAACCGCCCTTCCGCTCAAGTCCATCGCGGGAGAGGCCGTGTTCGCCACGGAGCGGTATTTCTGCCATTGCTTCCGCGAGCGGACCGGGCTGACTCCCGGAGCGTATCGGCGGCAAGGCGCGACCCGTCCATTCCTCGATGCGGCCGATTTGAGGGACTCAAGGGAATCCGAGGCCCCGGCCTCGACGCCTGTGAGCCATACTACAGCCCGCTCTTGGCGGAGCTGAATCAAAACACGCGCGCGGGCTTGCCCTATCTCTCTATCACGCCCACCTCCAGCGTCTGCCCCGACCATGGCTACATCGCCGGGGAGCATTTTGAGCGCCCCATCCGCCGCCATGCCCGTACGCGAATACAGTCAACCCGCTCGCGCCGGCGGAGGGAGCATAGACATCGAGGCTTGTCGCGGATCAACCCCGCGCGTTGAATTGCGACATATCGAAGCATCCTCCCTTGGCCGAATTCGTCTTCGCCGTTCGCGCGGCGGCCTCCGGCCGGTCTGACACTTCGGCGTTGGATGGCTTCACCGCCGGCTGCGCTTGGGCAGAACCGGCGATCGTCAACAAAACGAGAGTGGCGAGGATGGCTTGCTTCATTGCTTTCTGGACTTGCCCTTTTCGCCAAAAGGATCCGGATGATCCTGCGCGGTCATGCACGCGCGGCCAAACTCACGACAAGGATGATACAAGGAACGATCGGCGTATTCCTGATTACAGCTCTCCTGATCGAGGCTTCCAAAGGCCTTTCAACCAATCCTCGGCCACGAAGCCGCCTTGCTTAACATCGAGGCGGTCGACAAGCGACTCGGCTCGGTGCAGTCCGGTTCAATTCCTCATGTTACCCCTCATCATCGTCCTTTCCCTTTCCGCCTTGCGTCTTCACAGGTGGCTCTTTCTGTTTCCCCTCCAGCATGGCCGCGGTCAGTGCGACCGGCTCAAGCGGGTAGAAGGAAGCCATGAACTCATCGCAGGCCCGGCTTTCATTTACAACCACATCGCGGCACTCCGGTTCGTAGGCTAGATTTACGGTTTCATACGGATCCTTCTCCATGTCAAAAAGCATCATAACCGGCAGCGTATCGGACGCCCTTGTCTTATCCTTCCAACGTATGAATTTATAGCGCTGTGTGCGAGACATGAGATCGCCAGGGTATTCACCTTCTTTGAGATACGAAACACTGAAGGTGCGCTCGGGGCCAAGATTCGGATCATTTGCCAGCACCGCCTTCGAATAGTCTTTGCCGTCAATCGTCCGGCTTACTTTATCGCCGAGGCCCGCAAGCCCTGCAAGCGTAGGAAACATATCTACATGATTCAGCAGTATATCACTGTACTGTCCCGGGGCAATGGCTCCGGGCATGCGAATCAGAAACGGCACCCGTGCGGAGCCTTCATATTTCACCATCTTGCTGATACGCCTCTTTTCACCCATCATGTCGCCATGATCTGTCGTGAAGCATACGATCGTTGTGTCCTGCAACTTCTTTCCGGGATTTCGCGGATCGTCAAGGATCGCCAGCCGGTCCAGCACTTTCCCAAACATATGATCGAGCCAGGTGATACAGGCGGAGTACTTGGCCCGGGCAAAACGCTCGGCCTCAGGCGCGTACGGGTCGCGGGTTCCGTAATAGGGTGACGAGGGGTCTTCGAGAAGCAGCTCTTCTTTGACGGGATTGGGAATCAAGCGCGGTTCGGCTTTCCCATTGTGTAGATACGTAAGGGTATCCTCTTCGGGCCGGGCGCTGTACATATACCAGAATTCCGTGCCATCCTGCATGAGCGGTGCCACCCAAGGATAGTGCGGTTTCTGCATTGACAAGAAAAGGAAAAATGGTTTTTGCGGGTCAATGCCGAAACGTTCATCCTCGCGTTTGCCGGCATAGGTATCCAGATAATCGAGCGTTTCAAAACCAATCGTGCCATCACTCATATCGGCGGCATGCTCTAGCCCTTTGCCGCTACAAGTGTATTTCCTATTTTCCTTCACCATCTCCTTTTCCCAGTCCGGCATCGGAGCGCCCGTGGTCTTTTCCGGATACCGATCCCGATATTCCTCCACAAGACTTTGCAGCTCTTCTTCATTGCGTTTATCGCGAGCAAGACCCAGATCATACTCCTCATCGGTCGGCTCGAAACCTTTGCTGCGGTTTTCTTCGACACGCCCCTCATAAGATCCCCCGGTCCATCTGCGGAAATCCCAGCCGTGAAAGATGTTCTTGCCCATGAATGTGCCATTCGGCAGGCTCTCCAGCGGCTCAAGATTGGAATGCTGTTTACCCAGCATGGCAGTATTGTACCCGTTATCGCGGAATACGTGCGCGAGCGACGGCGTCTTGCCCTGGGGTCCGGCTTCGGTAAGCAGGTCGCTGTTATGGAATTGCCCATGCCGGAAGGGGTAGCAGCCGGTCAGCAGACTGGCGCGGGTGGGGGCGCATACCGGATAGGCGTCGTACGCCTTCCTGAAAATCATGCCTTCCATGCCGATCCGATCCAGATTGGGCGTGCGGATGTTTTCGGTGCATTGATGATCGCAGCCGATAAAATGGACATTGTGCATATCGGTCATCATCACCAGCACATTCCAGCGGATATCCTCTGCTTTTCCTGCAGCCTGCAGAGCGCCTGGCGCAATCCCTGCGGCAAAAGCCGTCAGAGTTGTCTTACAAAAGTCACGGCGGGAGAGAATAGAGGATTTCATGGCATTATCCCTTTCTTATTTTGCTTTCGAAAGGATGGGACGGACATTGCGTCGCTGCTCTACTTGAACGTGGTATCCGTCACATATTCATTTACGTAAGCAAAGTCATCGAGACTGGTCAATTTCTTGCCTGCAATCACCACATTGTCAAACGTGATGTTGCTCCAGGGCGCCTCTTTACAGCCGTGAAGTATTTCCGGAAGTCCTAAAACACTTTTCCCGGCTGCAGTGATGTTCTGGAATGTAATGCCGCTGTAGCTGCTGCCGGTGTGGGGGGATTCTGTGTTTCTAAACCCATCATGGGAATAGAGGTGGAAGATCTGGAGGGTTGGCCTCTTGTCCTCAATGCGGAAGTTTCTGATAAGGACATTTACTTTTTGGAGCCCAGGTTTGCCCTCGCCACGCTGACTGAACACTCGCCCCCCTTCCCATCCTTTGTATTTGTTTCTCGCATAGATAACATCGCAGTCTTTGATGACAATCTTTCGGTCTTCAGGTATCCCGGCCATGTGAAAAACTGCTCCATTCACGTCGGTCCAGAAAACGCACCGTCTTCTATCTCCCTTGATATAGGAACAGTCATCGGCGGTGCGGAGAAAGCAGTCTTCGATCTCATGGGCGCTGCCAATACCGTCGCCGTTGCCACGCCATGAGATGACTTTGGCCCATCTGACAAAGGTATGTTTCTTGGCTTTATCGGTTGGGATAGCCACCAAGTTAATAGCGTGATTGGGAGGGTTTGCGACACAAACGCCCTCTACCACTGCATTATCCGCATTTTCGATGCAGATAGCCTTCCATTCTTTTGACTTCGCTTTTATCTGCTCACTAGCGCCTTCTTTTTGGACCTTCAAATAATCCGGATCGTAGTTAGGGTGAGTGATGCGGTCGCCGGAAAGAGTGCCTACGCCAAATATCTTTATGTTCTTTCCGCTTCCGGCGCCAAGATTGTTGAACGTTCCATAAACAAGCGCGTCCCCCGCCAGGTAGTATTTCTTATTCTCGTGAACCTTGAAATTGCGCCCTATGTCGTGGACGCCGGCTGAGAAATAAAGCGTTTCATACGTAGCGGGATCGGTCGGCGGTCTGGTTCCCGGTGTCACCACCACGACTCCCGGATCAGTCATTGCCGGCCTTTCCAGGATGGGGTGGGCAAATATACTGACCGTGTGTATGGCCGGACCGTTATAACCTTCACCAGTATCCTGGTCGTCCATTTGCCCGTCAATATCTACGGCTACCAGCGCGGGGCTGTTCACTGCAAAATAGGCCTTGGCATCTTTGAGAGTAGCTTTGCCTGCTTTTGCCGCCGGATGCACCGCTGCCTTCTGAATCGGCGCCCCGTTAGCTCTCGACACCTCAATTTCCACAGGCGAATCCATTTCAATATTGCCGTACGTATGACTCCAGTCCTTGACGTGGTCGTAATAGTTCTCCATGGAGGACGTGCTCCCTGGTTTCTTGGGGATTTTTGCCTGAGAATACAAGGAGCGGGTAATATGAGCAAAAACCGACTGCCATTCCATTTTGGTTGCTTCGGAACGCACTCGGATTCTGTAGAATTCGGACGGCGTGGCGCCGGGCACGTCGGAGTAGACGATGAGTTTCTGATCGCCCTCTTGAAATGTCCTGGTTGTTGATCCCACGGTTTCCATTCCGGTGGCGCCGAAAATCCCAATGTTTCCCCGTCCCCCCGCCCAAGCCGTTGCCGCGCCCGCGCCCATGACTGCAACAAAATCGCGACGGTTCATCAGTTTCCTCATGTGCCTGTCCTTTCAATGCCATCAGTTGCACGGGCTGCCAGCAAAAGCCCTTCCCGTGCCGGCTAATTTGGCCCCTCGCCGCCGGCGCTAGCGCCTCGACCAGCCGCCAGCCTTCCTCGGTCAGCCCAATCCGCACCAGTCGGCGGTCGCCATTGCTCGGGCCCCGCCGGCGATTGGAGATTCCATTTTCGACTCTCTCATGGCGCCCACTGCTCGAACCGATGTATGATGGACCACTCGTCTTCCTCGGCTCTCCGGCTTGGGCCGAGTGCGGAAAGGGCTGGGCGGAAAATGGTCGCACGAGGACGACTCCGGACAAATTCTGCTTGCGTTAATCGAAGTTGGCAATTCCAATATCGGCGCAACTATGCCAAAATCGGGCGATACCGCCATGGAGACCGACTACTGGGCGCATCTTGACACTGCTACCGAGGAGTGGCGAGATTGAGCTGCGCATCCCCGTTTCTGGAGGGGGCATCGATCCCATTGACGTGAGGCCTGTAGAGATGCTGGAGAGACCGCGCCGTGCCGTTTCGCCTTTGGCCGAGGTGGAACTGGAGACCCTGGAGGAAGGACGCGAATGGACGCGTCGGAGATTGGAGGAGAAGTTGCAGCGTCTGGCCGATGGCCAAGGGGCGATTTCCCCCCCTCAGCCATCAGCCTCTGAGGCGAGTGAGGCTTCAGCGGGTGACCCTGACCACCGTGGTGGGCGAGGTCGCGATTAGCGCTGCGTATGGACAAGACCGGCGGACGAGGCAATGGCTGTCGCCGATCCGCGAGTTGTGGGGGCTGTGGCCGCACCAGGCGATGTCGCCGGCGCTGGAGGAGAAGGTTTGTTACACGGCGGCGATGACGTTTTCGTACGAGCATGCCGCCGCCGTGGCGGCGAAGTGGGGTTCGCCGGTCGACGACGCGGCGATCCATCGCCATGTCCAGGTCAAGGGGATGGACGCGTTGGCGTTGGAGAACGAGCGCGTGCTGCGCGCCTTGTCGCTGGAGCACCGGGCCGAGGTGGTGGCGGAAGCCAAGCGCCATCTGCCCCGCGGGGAGTTTTCGCTGGTGATCATGATGGACGGGACGATGCTGCGCGAGCGGGGGCCGGACTGGGGGCTGAAACCCTCGGAAACACAGGCCAATCGCGTAGCGTGGCACGAATTGAAAGGCGCCATTGTCTATCGGCTCAGCCAGCGTGCGGAGAGCCAATCGGGGCGCGGGATGATCCTGGAGAAGTACTGCGTGGCCTACCGGGGCGAGCCGTTTGAGTTTGGCCAGCGCGTGTATGCCGAGGCCCTGCGCCGCGGATTGAATCAGGCCAAGAAAGTCTACGTGGTGGCCGACGGCGCGGTGTGGATTTGGAATATCGTGGCCGATCGCTTTCCCCAGGCGCAGGGCGGCTTGGACTTCTACCACGCCTCCGAGCATCTGTGGGCGGTGGCTCACGACCAGTTCGGCGAAAGCAGCCCGCAGGCGCGCGCGTGGATCGAGCCGCTGCTTCACCAACTCAAACACGGCGGGGAGTTCGGCGTCCTGCAAACCTTGGAGGACTTCTGCGAGGTCTGCGCCGAGGGCCAAGAGCCAGCGCACCCCGCCACCCAACGCGAAATCGCCTACTTCCGCCAGCATCGAGACCACCTGCATTACGAACAACTGCGCGCCGAGGGTTGCCCCATCGGCTCCGGAGCCATGGAGTCCACCTGCAGCCAATTCCAGGATCGCTTCAAGCGCACAGGCCAGATCTGGAGCCTCTCAGGCGAACAGTGTCTCATGGCGTTGGACATCGCCCGGCGGAATAACGACTGGGACGAAATCTGGGCCGTCGACACGTAGCAGTGTTAAGATGCGCCCCCCCAGCATGTTCGAGTTTGCCTCGCCGGCGCACGAAGTGGTGAACGCCGATGAATTCGATTCGATTCAGACGAGACGCGTCGATGCCAACCACATCCAAATCGACTATTCGAATCACCCGTCCCAGGCGATCTCCGTCACATGCGCGATTCGTTCCGAGGGCGATTTGATCCGATTCAATATCAGCGCCACCGGCAACGCTACCGGACGCGCCGTCTTCTCCTTGCGCTATCCGCAATTCGCCTCTCCCGCGGGGCTCGATGGCAACCCTCAGGACGATCGCGTCGTCATGCCCGGCACGCCGGCCGATGGCACGGTCGTGTACGGCCCCGGCACGGTTACGGCGCAAGCCTGCCGGCTGTATCCGCGCCAGGCCTACGCGCAGTTCCTTGCCTTGTATGGACCCACCGCCGGCCTCTACCAGGCCTGCTACGACAACACCGGCCAGGTCAAGACTCTGGACCTCAGCACCTCAGCCACGCAGTACGTGGAAACGCAATTCCGGCATATCCGCCCCGAGGTCGTTGGCGCGGACGCCACGGTCCCCTACGACATTGTTCTTCGCACGTTCCACGGCGATTGGCACGACGCCGCGGACATCTACAAGGAGTGGGCGCATCAACAGCCCTGGTGCGCCAACAAGATCGCGCAGCGAGCCAACGTGCCGCAGTTCTTGAAGGAAGGCACGGTTCTTCTGATCGAGAGCAACCAGGACAATATCACGAATCTGGCGTCGACCTTGCAGACCTACAAGACGCAGATCGGCATTCCCCACGTGGTGGGAGCGGTTTATGGCTGGGAGAATCGCGGCAACTGGCGGGGGATCTTCTACACGCCGGCCCGGCCATCGAGCCAGGCGTACATCGACGCCGCCGCCACCATGAAATCCCAGGACAACCGACTTGCCTTGCTTACTTCGGGCCTGCATTGGGTCGTGCAGTCGACGGGCGCCAGCGGCGGCGGCCCGTTCGACGACACCGCGTTGTGGAACCCGCTTAAGTATATTTGCATAGCCAAGTCCGACCAAACTGCCTGGACCTCCACGACCGGGATCGGAATCTCCACCAGCGGGTTGAGCGCCTTCCCCTGCCGCGGTTCGGTGGAATCCCGGAAGCGCATGAAGCAGTTCTTCCTGGACACCGAGGCCCTCGACGCGTCGCTGGTGAGCTTCGATCAGGACATCGGGGCCGGGCAGTTGCTTCCATGCTATTCGAACAATGCCGATCACCAGCATCCGCCGGGCTATGGCGACTGGATGTACACGGACATGCGCGATTTGTGCGAAGACATCCTCGCGGCGGGAAAGCCCTCCAACCCGGATTTCGGCCTCCTGTGCGAGGACGTCAGCGAATTGCTCATTCCGCAGATGGCCACCTATTGGGGCCGAGAACACGGGATTCTGCCGGATTTCAGCCCCTTCGAAGCGCACGGGATTGGGTTATTCTCTTATCTCTATCATGAATATATTACTATCATCAGCGCGGCGATGACCGATCCGCAAGTCGGGCTGACCGGCTCCGATGGTTTCATCTATGCTTGCGCCAACTGTCTCACCTATGGCGACATTCCCGGGCCTTTCCTGTCGCGCATCACCACCGCCAGCCAGACCGCGTTCAACAATTTTGCCATGCCCATCGCCCACTTCCCGGAGTATCTCATCTTCGGCGACCGGCGCCGACCGCCGCAAATCACGGTAGGCACGCAGGTCATCGGCTCCCTTACATTGCCCGCGGTCGTCCAGGGAACGTTCCGGGCGCAAGACGGCTCGTATGGGACAGTCTTCGCCAACACGACCAAGCAAAGCCAGAACGTGACGGTCACGCTGTCGCGCTCCGCCCCTGCGGCGACGCTTTGCTTGTATGACCGCACGGTGGCAAATCAGTGGACCCATACTGCGCCAGGCCAGCAGATCTCCTTCTCCATCGAGGCCTACGGAACACGAATGCTTGTCGAGAACACGACTTCCTCCAGTGCGCGAGACTGGAAAGGGTACCCTTAGCGGCGCGAAACGAAGCAAAGGAGGCTGTTTGCCATGCGCATCCGTAGGCTTGGCGCGGTGAATGTGTGGGTCGGTTTGGTAGGCGTCGCCCTTCTTGGAGCGGCAGTGAGCGCTCGCGAGCTGCCGGACGTCGGCTTCCCGCGCATCCTGATTCACAACTTCGACGAACGGCCGCCGATGCCCCGCGCGCAGATCGAGGCGCTGGCCCAACGCGATCTGGTGATCCTGTCCTCGATCTTCCGCAAGGACTACGAGGACATCGCGGCGATCCGGGCGCTCAATCCGAACATCATCATCCTCCAATACGCGCTGACCTTCCAAGCGGGGTTCGACGACCGGGCCGCGCTCTCGAACGACGAGGAAGCCGCGCTCTTTCTATCGCATCCCGAAACGTGGCTGACAACGACCCCTCTGGCCGCGCTGGCTCAGCCCTTGTCGTCGGACATCCAGACCCTAAGCCTGTCGGCCCCGCTTCCCGATTTCGCGACCGCAGGCTGGCAGCCGGTCCTGTTGTGCGACGGCGAACTGATGCGAGTCGAGAGCGCGGAAGGCAAAGACCTGAAGGTCCGCCGGGGATGGCTGAAATCGGCGCCTGCGGAGCACGCGCAAGGTGCCGCGCTCTGCATGGTGACGCAGCCATTCGACGGGTTCTTCTTTGACGAGGGGCAGGGGGCGGTCTCGACGCCGCAGGCGGACCTGAGCCGCGACGGCAAGGCCGATGAGCCCCTGGAGGTCCAACGGGCCATGGACCACGGCCTCCAGTTGATGTGCGAACGGCTGCGCGAGCGATGCGGCGACGACACGATTCTCCTGCTGAACAACAATCGCAACCTGGTCCCCTCCGTCAACGGAAGGCACTGTGAGCACTTTGCTGATGTGCTGGCCGATTCCGCGAAGGGTCCGAATGCGCGAACGCCCTGGATGTTCGGCAACTGGGCGTATTCCACGGAGCCATGCCGCGCCTGGCTCGACACGGGGCATCCGCCGTCCCTCGTGGCCAACAGCAGCCAGCCGGGCACGTGGACGGACAGGCGTCAGGTGCGCTTCGGCTTGGCCAGCGCGTTGCTTTTCGACGGTTTCTTTCAATACCGCGCCCACTCGGGCGACAAGGAGAACTGGAGCCACTGGTTCGACGAGTATAGCGTGGACACGGCCGGCAAGGCCACCGACGGGACAACCGGACGCCATTGGCTCGGCCGGCCGCTCGGCCCCGCCCGCCAGGCGACTCAAGCCTTGACGACCCCGAATCTTGTCGCCGGCGCCGCATGGGCATTGGACGTTACGCGTCCCGGCCTGGCCCAGACACGCCTGGAGAGCGAGGGCGGCGTGCTTCGCGCGACGATTGATGCGCTACGCTCGACCAAGCCGGGGGCGGTCTCCCTCAGCGCGCCGGGGACGGGAGCGCTCAAGCCAACGAGCGAATACACCCTGGACCTTGAGGTTCGCGCCTCCTCGCCTCGGTTGGTGGATTTTTCCATCGCAGCGGGAAAGGCGAAAGGCGCGTCGAGCGGCTCCCGAATCCAGATTCCCCTCTACGTCAAATCTCAGTGGGAACGCCATGTTCTGACCTGCTTCAACGCCAGCGACAAGCCTCTCCAGCCCTATCAGCTCGTCTTCGGCCTGGGCCGCGACGAAGGGACCGTCGAGTTGCGCGGCACGTCCTGGCGCGAAGGAACGGAAGAGGGCGTTTGGACGCGTGAGTTCGAGCACGGCGCCGTCGTTGTCAGCCCCACGCGCCAGCCCCAGACCGCCGGCGGGCTTCAGGGCTTCCGCAAAATCCTGGGAATGCAAGACCCCGCCCACAACAACGGCGGGAGTGTTCCAGCCTCGTTGACGGTCGCTCCACTGGACGCGTATCTCCTGTGGCGGGTTGCTGAGATTCCGCATTGAGTGAAGCAACCATGGCCAAGGGGGGACGCCTCTTCTTCAGGCGAGAGTCCGAAAGTCAAAGGCGCAAGAGAGGAAAGCAGGTTTCACCGTTCCGGAGATGGTGTTTGACGGGAGGCGATAGAATGGCCATGTCTCAACAAAGCGTCTTTTTGCTGGGGCTGGGCTCCGTGCGGCTCTCGGTCGTCGAAAGGCTGGTTCGGCAAGGCCGGGCGCCTGCTTTTGCGCGCCTGCTGTTGGAAGGGGCTTCGGCGCCGGAACTGATCAACCTCTACCCGAACAAGAGCCATGCGGCCTGGATCAGCGCGGCTTCGGGCGCCA
This sequence comes from Candidatus Sumerlaeota bacterium, assembly GCA_026398515.1. Classification (GTDB taxonomy): domain Bacteria; phylum Sumerlaeota; class Sumerlaeia; order JAPLSS01; family JAPLSS01; genus JAPLSS01. The sequence continues at coordinate 54,335 of JAPLSS010000090.1, forward strand.
CCGCCGGAACGCACGGCGTGGTGAGCATCTTGACCACTGATACCGGCGGACCTCCCTACCGGCAAGAGTTGCTCGGGTCCGTGCGCCGCGCCGAATATCTCTGGGAAGCGGCCGAACGGCAGGGCAAGCAAGCGATCGTGCTGAATTGGCCGGACTCCTGGCCGTCGCGGCTCAGGAAGGGCATCCAGATCGGCGGC
>JAPLSS010000161.1 GCA_026398515.1 Candidatus Sumerlaeota bacterium
CCCGATGAAAACGAAGTGGAAGGCGCCGCCGGCGAAGCGCCCGACATTCAACAGGGAAAGCGCGTCGCCGCCGATCGCTTCCGCGCGATCCTCCAATCCCAGCGTCTTGATGTTCGCGCGAAGGGCCGCCAGCGACGAGTGCGACACATCGACCAACACGGCGCTCGCGGCGCCCCGGCCCAACGCCTCCAGCGCCACCGCGCCCGTGCCGGCAAACAGATCGAGCACGCGCATGCCTTCGATCCGCGGCCCGAGAATGGAAAACAAGGCCGCCCGAACGCGCGCCGGCGCCGGACGAATCCCCGGCCCGCCCTTCAGCCGCCGTCCGCCGAATTCGCCGCCCGCCAGTCGCACCTCCTTCGCGCCGGGACTGTGCGTTTTCTTTGCCATTGCGCGCCCCGCCCTGAAGAAGTGAGAATCGAATGATGAATGTAGAACAGGGAGGGCAGAAGGAGGAAGGACGGAAGGCGCGGTTGTATGGAGTCCCGCCTTTAGGCGGAATGCAAAGGTTGGGAGCAAACGCCGCCAAAAGGCGGGACTCCATAAAACCGCGCCTTCCAACCTTTGCATTCCGCCTAACGGCGGGACTCCATACAACCGCGCCTTCCGTCCTTCTTCCTTCGACATCGCCTGTCCCGCATTCATCATTTGCTGCTTGGCTCTTCATGGCAACACCTATGACTTCCCCATCCGCCTCACGACGCACCGCGTTGCTGCTCGTCGATCACGGAAGCCGGCTGGCCGAGGCGAATCGGGTGTTGGAGGACATCGCCGAGGCGCTGAGGAAAGAGCGGCGGTTCGATTATGTGGCGACGGCGCACATGGACCTGGCGCGGCCGACGGTGGCCGAGGGGTTGCGCCAATGCTTGGAGTCGGGCGCCGAGGAGATCGTTGTGGCGCCCTGTTTTCTGGTTCCGGGAAGGCATTCGGCTGCGGATATTCCGCGGCTGGTGGCGGAGGCGACTCCGGCGGGGTGCAAGCCGCGCATCGCCATCGCTGAGCCGCTCGGAGCGCACCGAGGGGTGATCGAAGCGGTCGCGGCGCGGGCGAAGGAAGCGTTGGGTTCGGAGTGCGACCTTTAGGTCGTAGTCGTTTTGGCGCCATGTTATACGACCTAAAGGTCGCACTCCGAACCTATCATAAGGAAGGAAACCAATGAGCCGGCTGCTTAAGCGCGAAGATAGCGTGCTGCTGGTTTGTGACATTCAGGACGCGCTCGTGCCCCACATCTTCAATCACGAGACGCTGATTCCAACGGTTTGTTACCTCGTGCGCGTCGCGAGCCAGTTGGGCGTGCCGATCCGGCTGACCGAGCAATACCCGAAGGGGCTGGGGCGCACGAATGCGGCGATCCTCGAGGCGCTGCCGAAGGACGTTCCGCCCATCGAGAAACTGGAGTTCAGCGGTTGGAGGGAGGAGCGGGTGCGCGCGGCGATGCCTCTCTCCCGCAAAACGCTTGTGCTCGCCGGCATTGAAACGCACATCTGCATGATGCAGACGGCGCTGGGGGCGCTGGAGGCCGGCTGGCGCGTGGCGCTGGCGGCCGACGCGGCCGGCTCACGGCGCGAATCGGATCATCTCACGGCCCTTCTGCGCCTGCGCGAAGCGGGCGTGATCATCGGGACCGCGGAAGCGTTTGTCTATGAGTGGATCGGTCGCGCCGGAACCGACGAGTTTCGCGCCTTGCTGCCGCTGCTCAAGGCGGGGCCAACGACGGGAAAGAAGGAGTAAGGACGAAGGACGAAGGAGTGCGACGGAAATGCCCATCGACATTCGCGCCGAAGCCGCCAGGTACTACGACTGCAATCCCGATTGCGTGGATGACATTGCGTTCTATCGCGAGCGAATCCCTGGTCAGGCGGCCAACGTTCTCGAACTGGGCTGCGGCACAGGCCGCGTCCTGCTGCCGTTAACTGGAGTCTGCGGGAGCATCCACGGAGTGGACATTTCCGAAGCGATGCTCGCCCTATGCCGGGAGAAACTGGCGCGAGCGGCGATCCCTCCGTCCAAGGCGCGCGTGGAGGCTGGGGACATCACGCGCCTGGACCTGGGGCGAACGTTCGATCTGATCACCGCGCCCTATCGCGTATTTCAGAACCTGGAGACCGACGCCGAAGTGGACGGTTTCTTTTCGGTCGTCCGGAAGCATCTTGCGCCGGGCGGCACGTGCATCCTGAACGTGTTCAAGCCCAAGAGCGACCGCAAAGGCCTGCGCGACCGCTGGTCCGACGGCTCCGAGTACTTCAGTTGGGAGCAGCCGATCGAGGGCGGCCGCGTCGCCTGCTACGGACGAAACGCCCGAATTCATCCCACCCGAATGATCCTCTATCCCGAGTTGATCTATCGCGCGTACCAGGGCGATGCGCTGGTGGATGAAGCGACTCTGAAGATCGTCATGCGCTGCTACTATCCCGAGGAGTTCGAGCGGCTCATCCTGGATCACGGCTTCCGGATCATCCAGCGCTGGGGCGGCTACGCGGGCGAGCCATACGGTGAGGGGCCGGAACTTGTTATCCAGTTCAGCGAATAAAGCGGGCGCATCACTCGTATGGCTCTTTGAACGGCTGAGAATCAGACCTTTTCAGCCCATTCCGGCGAAAGGAATGAAAGATGCCCGGCGAAGAGATCACTCACGACTCCATTGGAGAACCATACAACGCGGGACTTCGCGTTGGCTTTGGAATCGCGGCGCTGACGATCGGCGCTGTCTCCTTTCTGAGCCTGCTCGGGGCAGAGAAGGCGGTGACGGCCATCGTCTTCGGCGCCCTTGCGATGCGCGGCGTCCGGAAAGAAAGCCTCGCAAAACGACTGGGGCTTGCCTCGGTAGTGTTGGGCGCGGCGTTTCTCATCACGATGGCCGCGCTGCTCATCGTGTTCCACGACCAGGTCATGGAACTGGTCCGCCTTCTACAGAAACTGTCGTGACCGCCGCCGGAGACGAGGATACGGACATGATTCAGCAAGCCCGCGTTTCCGACGAGGAATTCCGCGAATGGGTTGAACCGTTGCTCCATCGCGCGGCTGCCTACGCGTTCGCCATTGTCCGGAACCGAGAGGACGCCGAAGACGCGGTCCAGGAAGCCACGTTAAAAGCCTGTCTGGCCGTGGATCGATACGATCGCTCCCAGAGTTTTAGGGGTTGGTTCTTCGCGATCGTCCGCAACACCTGTCGCGACCTCCTTCGGAAACATCGGACGAATCCCCTGCGCGGCGCGGCGGACGTCGATGAACTGCCTCTCGAGACATTGGACAAGCGCGAAGGCATGCAACTGAAGGACGTGTTGGATTGGGCGCTGAGGCAACTAGCGCCAGCTCATCGCGAGATCCTGGAACTGCGCTACTTCGGAGACTGCTCCTACCGGGACATAGCGGCAAGTCTCAACATTCCATTGGGTACGGTGATGTCGCGCCTGCACGCCGCCCGTCAGGCCCTGAACGTTGTATACAGGAAGGAAGTGGCATGAAACCGATCGATCCCATGGAACTCTCAGCCCTGCTGGATGGAGAGCTCTCGCCAGAGCGCGCCGACCAGGTCCGTCGCGCGATCGCCCAGGACGAGTTGCTGCGCCGCGAGTATGAGGAATTGGCCGCGCTGGACGCCGACCTGAGGGCCCGCGCGCAGGCGGCGACGTTTGCGCCACGGGTATCATTTCCAGAAGCGGCGGTTGTCCCCAATGCGGCGGCCTCCTTTCGGCCGCCGATGATCCTCGGCGCGCTCGCCTTCATGGCGGCGCGCCTGGCGCTGATGGCGGCGCCGCCGGCGCTTGTCACCAGCGTGGGGATCGTGGCTTTGACATTGATCGTCACATGGGGGTTGCGGCGTTTGCTGCGAGCGGCGGCTCGGGAACAGCGGCGACTTGCTGAAGAGTCTGAAATTATGACCCGCGGAAGACTGAATGCCATTGGCCCCTCATGGGACGCCCGTCGCCTGTAGGCAGCGACGGGTCGGCTGAGATACAAGGCCGACTCGGCGCGATGAAGGAGCAGGGGGCGCCGCTCACCGCGGAGCCGTCGACGCGCAAACCGCGGACAAGATATGAAGAATGGCCAGATCGTCGGGCGCTTCGGTCCACGAGGCGCGCGCGCGGTCGGGGTCGAACACCTGGGTCCAGAATCCCCCATCCCGAAACGCCTCCTGGAGCAACGGCTGGCCGACAATCCGCCAATAGCGCAGGTTGTCGTAGCTCTGGGCGCCCGCCTGCCGGTAACGCGCAATCCGCGGATGGCGCACGAGCCGCAGCCATTCGGCCACGCGCGCCGCGAAGCGGTCCCGGCGGGGCAGTCCGAAGCGCCGGCGCTGCTTGGCGAGCATCTTGGCGGCCATCTTGGGCTTCATCATCTTGTCATACAAGACATCCGTTCACCGCGGCAGGTTCTCGCTCACAATGGCCGCATGGAAGGGATTCTTCGTTCGCGCCTTGGCCGGCATGGCGTACGACGCGTGAATGTAGCCGGGGTTGAGAAACGGAGAAATCACTTTTCCCGGCTGCGAATACTGGCCGCCCGACGACCAGCGCCGCGTCCGCTCATAGAGGTAAAAGAAATCGGCCCGATCATAGCGGGTCAGGCCATAGAGATCCGCCTGGCGCTAGGCCGCTCGGAGCTCGGCGGTCAATCCCGCTTTCGCGTCGTCACCCGTTTCACGGTGAAATACTCCTCCAAGCTCAGGTGCGAGCAGTCCTTGCCGATGCCGCTTTGCTTCAGGCCTCCGTGGGGCAGTTCGACGGAGTAATACGGTTCATTGATGCAAATGGAGCCGTATTCCAGACGTTCGGCGCATTCGTTGGCCTTGTCCATTCGGTTGGTGAACACGTACGAGGCCAGGCCGTAGCGCGACTCGTTGGCCCAGCCGATCACGTCGTCGGAGTCGGTGAACGGGATGACCGGCAGGATCGGCCCGAAAATCTCCTCGCGGGCCAGGTCGATCGACCGGTCGCAGACGGCGATGGAGGGTTCGAGGTAGTGGCCGACCGGGCACGTGTCCTTGGGCGGACGCCGACCGCCGCGGACGAAGCGGGCGCCTTGGGCCTTGGCGCGGTCGATCTTCTCCAACTGCCCCTGGAGGTGCTCGCCGGTGGTCATCGGCCCCATGCGCGGCTCGGGGCCGCGGCCGGCGCCGAATTGGTATTGCCCCATGCGATCCGCGGCTTCCTTCAGGAACTCGTCGAATCTCGACTGGTGGACAAAGCAGCGGTTCGGCGAAACGCAGACCTGGCCGGAATTCGACAGTTTGAGATCGACGATCCGCTGGGCGGCGAGCTTCACGTCGAAGTCGGGGAAGACGATCACCGGGGCGTTGCCGCCCAGTTCGAGCGAGTAGCGTTTGACGGTGGTCGAAGCCGTCTGCATGAGTTTGCAGCCGGCCTCGGTCGAGCCGATCATGGTGATCATCGCGGGGATCGGGCTGGTCAGCAGGCGCTCGGCCACCTTGCGGTCGCGGCCGAGCACGATGTTGACCACGCCCCGGGGGAACCCAATCTCGCGCATGATCTGGCCGACGCGCGCGGTGGCCAGCGGGGTGGCGCTGGAGGGCTTGATGATGCACGCGCAGCCGGCGGCGAGCGCCGGGCCGAGCTTGTAGCCCAGGTTGAGCAGCGGGAAATTCCACGCCAGAAAGCCGACAACCACGCCGACGGGATGGCGCACCAGGTGATGAATGTGCGCGCCGTCGACGTCGGGGATGATCTCGCCGCGCAGGCGCTGCACTTCCTCGGCGAAGAAGTTCAGGCAGGTGGTCAACATGCCGAAGTCGTATTCGGCGTTCGAAGCGGGCTTGCCGGTTTCGGCGATCAGAAGGTCGATCACCTCATCGCGGCGCTTCTCCAGTTCGTCGGCCAGGCGCTTCATCCAGCGGATGCGCTCGGCCAGCGGCGTCGTGGACCACGCGCGAAAGGCCGAGTCGGCGGAGTCGAGCGCGCGATCGAGGATCGCGGCGTTGTAGGCGCTGAAGCGGCCGCATTCCTGTTCGGTCGCGGGGTTTTCGACCGCTTCGATCTGGTCGCCGGCGAGCATCTCGCCGTCGACGTAGTTGAGGAAGAGAGGAGTGGCGGGCATTGGGATTCTCCGGTGAAGCGAACCTCGAAATGACCTATAAGACCCATAGAACCTATGAGACGTATTTGTCCTATAGTCCAATCCGATGGTTGGACAGCTTGCGATAGCCGGACTCGGTGATCAAGTAGTTGTTCTCGATGCGAATCCCGCCGGCTTGCGGATCGTAGAGGCCGGGCTCCAGCGTGACCACGTCGCCTTCGACCAGGGGCGACGGATCGTTGGGAATGAAGTGCGGCGCCTCGGGATGGTTCAAGCCGATCCCGTGGCCCGCGTGGTGCGGGAAGAGCTCCGCCTCCCCCGCTTCCGCGAACGCCGCGCGCACCG
>JAPLSS010000433.1 GCA_026398515.1 Candidatus Sumerlaeota bacterium
CCTCCGGCCCAGCGTGGTGAGCAAACATAGCCTTGAGAAACTCCACGTCGTTCGCATCAACGCCTCGAGAAGTTGGCAGAATGCGGACTTCCACCTTCTCGCCAGACCGCTGTACGACCTGAAATCCGCGCATGTCCATTCCGCGGAATATGTGCTGAATACCGACGCCGCTCATAGATCGCCCATTGTTGAAGCGGAAGACATCAAGCGTTCGCCCCTGCACGCTGCGGATCAGTGGAAACGGGTCTCTGCAAGAACAGCGTGTGGGAGAAAGGGCAACCATGTCGCCGTTTTCATATCGGATAAACGGCATGGACAAGTTCCATAGATTTGTGATGAGAAGCCTCCCGGCGCCGTCCGGGCCATTCTGATCTGTCTCGAGAATGGACTCAAAGTCGTTCCAATGAAACCCGTCGTGCTTGGAGCACTCATATCCAGCGACACCCCCGTCATTGCAGCCGTAGTGGTCAAACACCGAACACTGCAGGGCCGATTCGATTCGTGTTCGATACGTTGGCAGGAGCATCTCGGAAGTCGTGATCACCGCTTTGATGCCCTTCAGCGCCAAGCCTTGCTCCCGAAGCAGATCAACGAAATCCGCAATCACTGAAGGGTAACCGAGCAAGAATACGGCGCCATGATCGGAAATCTTCTTTTGAAACTCCGCCGCGAGAGCCTTATCAAGATGCGCGGCGATTAAGCAGAGTCTCCGCTCAAGGGCATTTCTGGCCTTGTTGCGCAATGATTGACGCTCGGGAATCAGTGACCCCCCGCCGAGCACAGCTACCGGATCACCGAAGCGGAAGCCAGCTAGGGACAGGCCATAAATGTCGAACGCCGTCCGCAACGCATGAAGCGCGAGGTCGTGGCAATATCGCAACGGCTGCCCCGTTGATCCTCCGGTCTGGTCCATCTTGTGGGGAATGCCGGCGATGTTGTCCGCGACAATCTGGCTTATCTCCTTCCTAAAGAGGTCCTTGTTCAAGGGGGGATAGTCGCTGAGCTCCGCCAGTGACGCAAGGGGGCGCGGCGATAATCCGTGATCGCCCCAGTAGGTCCGGTAGAAGGGAACATGATGCCAGCAATGCGCAAGAATCGCATTAAGTTGCTCAAGCCGCCACGCCTCTCTCTTCTCGGGAGGCCAGAAGCGTGCCGCGTTTATCCACTTCAGGCGCTTGAAGACATCAAGACCAAACGCCTTGTAGAAGAGGGGCGCCGCCCATCGACGGATATGACCACTTAAGCTTTGCCGATCCATCTCTGATCTCCTGGCCCCGACGCATTCCATGAGCAATCTCGTAACACGCGTGATCTCCTCAGCCCAGCCGCGCCGCCCGCGTCTGATCAAGCAGCGCTTCTCGCCCACGGAAGCAGTTCCGCAAGAGCCACTCTAGCCCAACGGCGCTTTGTCGCAGCTTCCGGCGATGTTCTCGGGATCTCGCGCCCGCGATGAACAGGCATAACGCGCTAAGCGTCCGCAAGACGCTGTGCGTCAGCAACAGGCCGATGGCCGTGTTTCTCACCATCCAATTGGCATGGCTTTTCCAAAAGATGACTTGGCTGCGCTGGCCGTGTATGCTGGCGGCAACCGGGCAATTCTCTGAGCTGGCTCCTCCGTAGTGGACAACCCGCGCTGCGGGAACATACGCAGCTCGCCACCCGTGGCGCTTGAACCGCAGACACCAGTCGGCATCTTCGAAGTACATGAAATACTCTTCGTTCAAGAGCCCCACCGCGTCGAGGGCCTCTCTCCGAACCGCCCAGAACATGCCATACAACACCTCCGCGTACCGCTGTCCCTTCCGCGGGTCGACGCCCGATCTCAAGCCATGAAAGAGGGCCGACCGTCGGAACAAAGTAGACAGGCCGAAGCATCGACACAGACTGCGCCACAACGAGGGGAACCGGGTGCAGGAGTCTTGCCGGGCGCCATTCCGGCCATAAACGCAAGGACCGGCAATCCCGACCTCGGGATTGGAATCCATGAAGGCGATTAGGGAGTCTACGCACCCGGAAAGGATCTCGACGTCAGGGTTCACAAGGAACAGATATCGTCCGCGACTCGCGCGAATGCCGATATTGTTTCCCGCGGCGAATCCCAGATTGGCGCCGGTCTGTAGCAGCCGCACTGCAGGCCATTCCGTCTCGACCATCTCTATGCTGCCGTCCGATGAAGCATTGTCGACGACGATCGCCTCGTGTGTCAGTTGCCCTCCGTTCGCCGCAATGGAGGCGAGGCAGCGACGCAAGTAATCCTTCGCATTCCAATTCACGATGATAAAACTGATGATAATAGGACTCATGCCTGAACTCACTTGCCGCCGTTCGCTCCCCTGGCGGCATGCAGATGATCTTTTGAAACAGTCCGTAGACCTTCCACCCTGCGGGCCCAGGAATGCAGGCCCTGGCAACGCCCAGGCCAGAGAGCCTATGCCACGAACAACACACGACCTTTCGCGGAATCCTCCTCGGGGATGCGAGCATAAGAAAAGGTCGGCCCCGCGGCCGCGACCAATGCGGGGGCAATGCCCGACAGGGCGATGAGGATGAAGAAAAACGGAAGAAGCGAACCGATAGGCGCCACTGTCAGCGTTCCTACGCTCCAGCCAATCATGGTGCTCGACAGGCACCAGACGAACCAACGCGTAGGGGACGAAGCGGCCAATCGAAACGCGCAAGCCAAACGGCGGAAATAGAGTATCGTCAGAGCGAGAAAGGGAACCGTGCCGAGGAGGCCGTGTTTGATGAGAATCCCGATGAAGAGGCTTGTGATGTCATAGTGCTCCCAGTTGAAGCCGATGGGATTCCGATACTGGTCGAAGCCGATAAGCCCATATCCGAAGAGCCAATGGCCTGTCATGCCGCCGCCAAAGGCTTCTTCGTATACACCGATGCGGTAATATGCATTTTCCGTGCTGAATGCAAAACGGGTCAAAATATAGTAGAAATGGCTATTTGAGTATATCTCTAGGAAGAAACACATGGCGATAAATACGAAGAGAAAGAAACGCCAATGATTGCGCAAGGGGTAGAACGCCATGAGAGACAGCGAAACCACTATCGTGAACAGCGGTCCGGAAGACATGGACGCCGCCGTCCCAAGGATCATGAAGCTGAGAAAGAGATAGGGTGTGGAACGCGGGAGGCGCGCAGGCGCGCGAAGCGAGATGGATAGGGGAGCAAGAGCCGCTAAGAACATGCCAAGGCCGATCGAACTCCCGAAGGTCACGTCGGCCCGCTGAAATCCGTGTCGCATCATGTAGGGGGGGTCCCCCGTCCAGAACGGTCCGTAGAGGAATGCCGTGGGATTCCTGTGAGTGACCGCATGCACAACGCCTAACACAGCGAGAACGGAACCCATCATCATGAGATGCTTGACAAACTGCAGCGCGTCGGGGAGCGAGCGGATTGCGAGGCGCACGGCGAAGTATACAAGGACCGTGTCGAAGCAGTTTCCGCTTTGCCGCTCGGCGATCTTCATCAGGCGTTCGTTCGCAAGCAGGGCCAAACTCTGGCACACGAAGGTGACCACAACCAGTGTGTCGATGCGGTTCCAGCGAAACGTGCGCCAGAGCCCTTGTCGAAGAATCTGTATGGCAAGCAGAGGGATAATCAAAACCCGGGCGAGCGAAAAGTCCGCCGCGCCGAAATTGAGGACCACCTGTTGGGGATAGCAAAACAGCCCCACGCAGAACCAGGACAGCGCGGCTACGGGATTGGAGAAGAGCATCACTCCCCCGAGGATCGTCGCCAGAGCTAACATCATTCCCGCCATGTCGAAAACCTCTGACGCGCCGTCTTGCGCGTCGCCTGTCTCAGGCCGCGGCCGGATGCGCTGGCTTGGGTCGCCGAGGGAGAGCCCTCAGGATTCGCCCCGCCCCCGGTTGGAGGCGTTCCTGCGCCACCACTGTCGAACAAATGCTCGCCGCCATGTGCCCAGGATGGACTTGGCCTTCCGGCTCAATGAGATCCCGGCCCAGGAAGCCCGGAGACCGAAGTTGACGTAGGTCGTCGTCGGAATCCCCGCCGCCCTCAGGGCCGCCAGCCGTCCGAAGAGTTCCCGTTGCCGTTGCAACAGGTTCCCCTGCGCCGCCCGGACGGCGTCGGCCCTGACTTGCCGCAAGGCGAGCGCGCCCCCCGCGAGAGCCCTATGCAGAATCTCTCGCCCGCGCTCCGTCCGGACCAGGACGAGCGACAATCCCTCGCCCTCCCTGTCGGATCGATAGGACTCCCATGCGTCGCCGCAGGAGATGTCCGCAATCTGGCCGAGTCCGTGCGGACAGAGCCGGCAGCGCAAGGGTGTGAATTTTGCCAAGCGCCCCCAGCATTCGGAATAGGGAGACGAACGCTCTTGGCCGTCCGCCCCAAAGCACGCCAGGAATCGCCCTGGCCAGCCCTGACCGCGATAGCGCAGCGATTTGACCTCGGACGCCCTGACGCCAAGATGCTCAAGTTCTGCGAGCGTTCCTTGCGTGCTTGGCGTGCCGGCGCAGAAGAAGGTCAAGACCAGACCGAGATTCCGGTCCAGCGCCGCCTCTTGCTTCCGAAGCGCGATTGCCGCCGCGGCATCGCATGGCTTGCCAATGAAGACGCAGGGACCGGCGCTCTTGCGTATGGCATCCAACCCGTCGCATGGCGAGGCCGGCGCATAACGCGAACCTGCGCGCGCCAAGACTTCCGCCCGCGTCCGGCTCTGGAACGTCCGGTTCGCCCAGGGACACTTCGGGTCCTTTCCCGAGTGAAGCGCAAACTCCATCTTCTCGTGCTCGAGGCTGAACCACGCGAGCGCCGAAAGAACCCCACCGGACGAGCCTTGGTGACGGATCTCGGGATCGGCGGCGTAGCCTTCCCAGATCTCCAACACGGGTCCTAGTTCCGGTTCCTTTGGAGCATCGACGCCCACTGCCGCAAAGGCATCCACCCTGACGCCAGGGCAGATGCCCAGGCACGTCGAGCAGGAATCGCAAACCGGGTCGAAAACCGGTCGGATGCCTTCGTCCACGCCGTTCACCAGTCGCACCGCGTCTCGGTCGCACGCGGCGAAACACGCCCCACACCCTGCGCACAGGCGCCATTCCACCACGTCGCGCATGCTCCTGAGTTTCACAGCCATCACGCCGTTCTCTCAGCCTCAGGGCCTTTCGCAACGGCGCCAACCGCCGATGCCAGGCACGTCCGAAACCGCTCGTCCAGCAGGGCCCGAACTTTGGGAACCCCTGTCGCAAGTTGCGCTTTGAGCGCCTCTCGTTGCCCCAGCAGGTCCAGGCAGGAGGCCACTATCTGATCGCTCGACAGCTCCCGCGCGTCAAGAACCAGCTCTTCCATCCCCAGGCACTCAAACACCCCGAGGAATTTCCGGCTGTAGGCGATCGCCGCCGCTGGAATTCCCTGCGACAGAGCGGCGATGCAAGCGTGCATCCGCGATCCGATCAGAAAATCGCATTGCCCGATCACAGACTTGATCTCGTTTTGGTCATGCGGCCCCTCCGCCAGATGGAGTCGACCCGCCGCCCCTTTGCACATGCTCTCCCAGACCTTCCGGCACGCCGTCGCGTCTGACGCTTCCCCCTCCCCAAAGGAATGCGGGATCAACAGCACGTGCGCCTTGGGAAGCGCGAGCAGCCGCGCCACCAGCGCGCGGAGGGTCGTGGCGTAGTCGTCGCGCAAGCCGAACATGTTACGGTGGTTGTAGCCCCCGACGTAGAGCAGTCCGCTGACGTTCACTCCCACCAGGATCGACCCGTCAGTCCATTCCAAAGGCGGCTGGACCGTGGTCTTCGGCGGAGCAATCGGCTCCAGCGCGAATGCCACATCGGGGCAGAACTGAGCGCCGGGATCGTCCTGCCAGTCCCATACGCCCCGAAGGCCTCTCACCACGGAAAGGCTGGTGCGGTCCCTCGAAAGCACATACAGCGAACGTCTCAGAAGGATCCGCGCAATCCACCGGCTGAAAGCGCTGCGATATGGACCATAGGTTTGTGGTAAGAACACCACTTTCTTACCCAGAAGAATGGAGATCAGAGGCGTCAGGCTGCCAATCAAGAGCCGCGATCGCCCGTAGATGTCGCTGAAGCTGTCGCCTCCGCGCACATCGGCCACCAGATCGGATTCCGCAATGCGCGAAAGAATGGGGTTCCCGCGGATGATCCCAACTCGCAAGCGTTTCGAAGGCGACAGCCGGCAAACCAGCGCCAGCACGAACACCCAGAGCAGATGCTCGCGCAGCCGCGCCCTGGGAGACAGCCGGTAGTTGACCACCTCCACCTCGCACGATTCCGCCGCGCTGATTCGCACCTTCTGCCGCGTCGACCTTTGTTCGCCATAAACCAGCGAAATCTTGGCTGGCGGAAACGTGCGTTTGATCAGCGTGACCAGCGAACTGGTGAGCGCCCGGCAGCCCAGATTGCCCGTCTCCAGCGGAGCCCCGAAAAAGCACACGCGTAACGGGTGAGCCTCTCCCCGCGCGGGCGGTTCCCTCAAGCCTCCGCTTGGCGCCGGCATCACATCATCCGGCTGCGGCGCCGTGAAAGGCTCTCGCACTGCCACGGATTTTGTTGCCAGTCGCATATCGACACAGGTCCTGCCCGCCATTCTCTCGCGCTTGTTCATTTTTGCCACGGCTCAGCCGCAAATCGCGAATAGCATAAACCCTCAGAGCGCGGCCGCGCCTTGCTATCCCCAACTACAAAAACCATGTTGTGCCGGGCGTCAGCTCTCGTCCTGGCATGGCCGATCCACACAGGCGTTCCTGCCTTTCTCCACCCATTGGCAAGATGCGCACCACCGCTCGACCGGTCAGGCCGATCATCTCTGTGAGAGGCCCTATGAAACTGGAAAAACAAGACTTACGGAGCGTCGTGGGCTTCCGGAAATCCTGCCTCTGGTTGATTGGGGAACCCCCTTGGGCACAGGTTGTCGCTCTTCGCCAATACTTGACGCCTATGCATTCCAGGATTCGGCGCCAGGAGTCCCCATCCACAGTCCATGTCGGACCAATCACGCCGAAACACTCTCCGGCGCAAGGCAAACACAGGGGAGGGCGTCACGAGTGCTCTTGGACAGTCTTTGCTGACTGGGCGGACATGCGGCAGCGCTTTGGCGCCGCCGCAGCCAAGAGCCCTGCAGTGGCTCCAAGCGACACCACGATGGCGACGGCTCCGCGCGGATGAACTCGTCCGTCGCGAAAGACCCAACCGACAACCGCTGCAAGCCCCAATAGGGTGCCGACGGTTCCGAACCCCAGAACCAACGCGGATCTCCGGCGCACCCACCTGGCGGCGCCATAGGCGCCCGCCCCGGCGCCCGCGAGAACCAACGCGTAGAACAGAACTGTCGCGGCCCAATACCGCAAGCGCGCGCGCTGGGCCTCGCCAGTGGACAGATAGACGCCCCTCGAAAACACAGCACATATCCATGCTGGCGCGCACTCGATGGGCCGGTTTGCCAGGAGCCGCTTGGCGCTCAAGTCGTCCGAATCCTCTATGCATTGCGCCACGGAGCGAATCGCCACATCCTTCTGTTCGAGCAGCCGATCGAGAATCCCGCAGAAAGTCTCAAACTCCATGGGCCTTGCCGCATACTCGTGCCCAGAGGAATCGGTTCGCCGAAACTCGGTGAAAGCCCATTCATGCAGAAGCACAGCGACCAACCGGCTTCCGCCCCGCGACTTCCGGGCCATGGCGACAGCCGCCTCCAGATCGTAAAGCGAATTCAAGGTCGTAGGAAGGTACTTCAGGGTCGTCTCTGGGAGTGTCTCCCCGTCACGGGCGGCAGAGAGGCAAGGAATGCCGGCATCCACTAGAGCTTCCAGTGTTTGGGCGTCATAGGCGTTGTTTGGCGGGACGAACGTTCGGACCTCTACGCCCAGAACACGCTTTAGATAGGCCTTCCCCTCCGCGATCTTCTGCCTCTGGTCTCCCAACGGAAGACTGATGAACTCCGAATGAACCCCGCCCGTGACCGACAGAGGCAGATACTGGTGGGAATGCCCGTGCAGGGCCACATCAACGGTTCCGGACTCGATGCCTTCGCGAAGAAAGCGCGCCTTCTCATCGCCGAGGGGGGCTTCCTCCTGCCGGTCCGATCCCCCTTGCTTCCTCATCGCGAACGGAACGACGGCGAATGTGCACGCGATTCCTCGGGCTCGGAAAATGCCAACAAGTCGGCGTTCGATCTCCGTCGAACTCACCTCCGAAACGTCATCATAGCGAAACACCACGCGGATCCTCCCGTCATCCGCGGATATGCCGATACTGCAAAGAGCCAGGAATGTCGCCGCAAGCGAAAAGCTTTGCCGCCGGCGCCCGGCGACCCCATGCCGCCTGCCGTTAGTCCACATGCCACTTCCCCTTCACGCAACGCCGCGCCGAATAGCCCCCCCGCAACGGCCAAGATCGCTACGGCCTGGTCGAAATGCTATCGACCGATCGCGAGAACTCGCTTAGCCAGTTGATGAGCATTGTGGCCGACTCATTCCAGTCATATCGTGCCACGGTCTTGAGTCCGTTCGCCACAATCCGCGCGCACAGATTCTCGTCACGCAGCAAGAGCCGGATGTGGCGCATGAATGCTTCCGCATCGCCAACCGGAACCAGAAAGCCGTTTTCCCCGTGGCTGATGAGTTCCCGCCCGCCGTCTGTGGCAGTGCTAACCACCGCACACCCGCAAGCCATCGCCTCAAGAATGGGCGCGGGAAAGCCCTCTGTCAAACTGGGCAAGAGCCATACTCTGCACCGATTGTAAATCTCCCGGGCCTTCGCGACGGACGGATAGATCTCATAGACTCCAGCGCGCATACGCCTCAACCGCGGAGGGGGGCCGAAGACAAACCAGGGGACGTCTGGAAACTCGACACGCATCCGCTCCGAAAGGTCCAGGATCATCTCCGGGGCCTTGAGCGGAGCCGGACTCAGAATTGCGCCAATCCCTTGCCGGGGCCGGTCCTCCAGGAAGTATTCATCTCGGTCAATCCCATTCGGAATCACGTGGATCGAGTCGCCAGCGCCGAGCGCGCGCAGTCTTGGGATTGTGGTGCTCGAAACGGTCAGCGTGTGCATTGGAAAGCCGAATGCGGCCTTCTCCAACTCGGGCTGATCCGGGCGGAGCCCATGACAGTAGCGGACCTTGACCAGAGGGCCTGCCAACTCGCGCAGCCACTCCACGGTTCCAGTGCCCACCGCAACTACGCATTCGCCCGGTCTAAACGTCAAATCTCTGATCGAGCGAAAGGGCGACCATTCGCCGCGAAAACGGTTCGTCCAGTCAGACTCTTCGGCATGACGAAGTGACAGGATGGCTCGAGAGAGCGCACCCCTCAGCGCATGTGCGCCGAGCAAAGGCCGCTTGGGAAATGCGATGCGGACTCCGTGGCCGCGGTCAAGCAGACGGTTAGCCATGTCAACGGTCACACGAACTCCGCCGGATCGCGCGACGCCGGGGAGAAGGAATGTGACGAACAGGCGGTTCATTGGGCCATCCTTCACCCGATCCACCACCCATCCACAGCATTTGACAATATCTCGGCGCATGCCTGGAGTCTGCCTATCTGTCAGGTCTTTCCAAAGATGCGAAGATACGAGAGCGCATACTTCACTCCTGCCTTGACCGACCCGTCCTGAATGAAACTTCGCAACAGGACGCGGCGAGACTCAGAGGTGCGCCCTGCATCGGCCAAAGCATTTGCAGACGCCCTTCGAGATTGCCTCAGAGAGCGCGTCACAGCGCGGCGCTCCTCTCCTGTCAAGTCTTGACGTTCAAGAAGCTTCTCGGCAGAGCGAACCAGCGCCTCGGCGCTTTCAACCGGATTTGACACGCGGAGGTGAGACAAGGCGAGGGTCCTCTCCTGGCGTCTGAGAGCACGAGCGACGACGCGACGATCAATCGCCCACGGCCCCTCGAGCGAGACGCGCCGGAAAAAATCGGCGTCTTCATAGAGCCGCATGCTTGCATCGAAAAGCCCGACGGAAAGCGCGGCCTTTCGCGTAACGGCTGTATTCGCTACCATCGCCAAACCGGTCCTAATAAGCAGCGGGAGCGCATGATCCAATAGCAAACACAGGTCAGGAATGATGCCGCGAACACCTACGTGATCAAACAAATCGACCTCACCGCCCAGATGCTCGCGACAGATCAGCAAGTTGCCGGTATGCGCAACGATCTCTCGCGCAAAGGGAAGGTCTTCGACCAGAACGGCCAATCGGTTCGGGAGCCAAACGTCGTCGGAGTCGAGGAATGTGATCCACTCACCGCGCGCCTCCAGGATTCCCCGGTTGCGCGCGGCGCTGACGCCGGCGTTATCCTGATGGAGGTAGCGGATGCGGTCTCCATACCGAAGAAGAGTCTCGCGCGTGTTGTCGGTGGAGCCGTCGTCCACCACAATCACCTCGAAATCCTTGAACGTCTGCGCCAGGACGCTGTCGATGGCTTCCGGGACCCACCGGAAGCGGTTGTAGGTTGGAATGACGACGGAGACCATCGGAAAATCAGGCATGAGGCAAGGCCTCTGTGTTGGTCTTCGAACGGCCTGCTCCGCCGTGAAACTGCGCTTTGGCCACCCGAAGAGGGCGGACCAGGCTGGGAAAGAGGATCTTGAGCCGCAACTTCACATACTCCCAAGGCCATCGTTTCATACAGGGAAAGGCGCGAATCAGAAAGACAGCGTCGTCGTGCAGTCCCGCAGACACCCGCATGTGCGCAATGCCGAGGGCGTACTGCGCCAGCCAGCGCTCGCAAAGACCCCGATACTCCGCCGGACAGCGGTCAAGGATCGTGTGCGAATCCGTCAAACAAGGCTCAAGGGGCTTCGAGACGAACCCGCCGGCCGCCAGGCCGCTGCACTCATGGTGGTAATGAGCCAGGGCTTGATCGATCCTGAAAACGCGGCAGTTCATCACTAGGGCCAGCCAAAGAAAGGTGTCCTCCCCGAAGCTGCACCGGTCAGCCGAATAGAAGCCTCCCAGCGCGCGGACCGTGCGCCGTCGGCAGCAAACGGAGCCGCACAAGAACATGTCCAGCGTGTGACGCAATTCATCGTCGGTTGCCGCGGGGGATAGCCGCCAGGGGCCGTATGTCTGCGCGGGAGTCCGAACCACATCTCGAAAATGCCGCCGGTCCGAATCGTAAAGATACCAGCATACCGACACATCACAATCCGGGTTTTCCACGAGAGCGCCGACGTGGGTCGCAAGAAATTCGGGCATCCACTCGTCATCCGCGTCCAGGAACGCGACCAGGTCCGAGCGGGCCTCCTCGATCCCGCGATTGCGCGCCGCCCCAGGCCCGCTGTTGGCCTGTCGGATCAGCCGGATGCGCGGGTCGCCATACTCGGCGACCGCCGCCGGACCGTTGTCGGTCGACCCGTCGTCCACCACAATCAGCTCGAAATCCTTGAACGTCTGCGCCATGATCGAGGTGAGCGCGCGTCGGATATACGCTTCCTTATTGTATAGGGGGACGACGACCGAGACCGCCGGGCATTTCTGGCTCATGATGCGCGACTCCTTCCCGTCACCATCTATCGCCTCTTGGATGCGCCAGGCAATAGGCGATCGTCCGGCGCAGGCCCTCGGCGAGATCCGTCTTCACTTCGAACCCGAAGAACCGCTTCGCTCGGCGGACATCCAGGCAACGGCGGGGCTGGCCGTTCGGCTTCGTTGAATCCCAGACAATGTCTCCGCCGAAGCCGGTCATCTCGGCGATCGTCTCCGCCAGCGCCTTGATTGAGATCTCTCTGCCGGACCCAATGTTCACCGGATCGGGCCCGTCATAGCGTTCCGCTGCGAGAACTACCGCTTCAGCCGCGTCCTTCACATAGAGAAACTCCCGTGTTGGCGTATCCCTTCTCCAGCAGCAGTTCCGCCAGGTACGAGCCGTCCTGACCGGTGATTCCCGTGATGAGAGCCTTGTTCATCTGATTCCCCCGTCGCTCACTGGTCCGTTCTCGGTGGCCTGCGGCAGTTTGTCATACTCAATGGCTCTCCAGGATCTCAGAAAGCTCGGGCAACGCACGCGAAGTCTTGCCGCTAACCCGCGACCAGAATCCGCTTACGGATCGCCGCAACCTGCGCGCTACACGCGTCGTCAGAGGCGGCACAGGCGGGCGGGTGAAGGCCTTCACCAGGCCTTCTATGGCCATCCCACGATACCCGTGTCTCAATTGCACGTAAACAATATCCGCGAACATGCGGGGTCTCAGAGCCTGCGTCTTGGCGGCAGGGTGGATCGTAGCGGCGGCCAGCACACCCGCTATTCGCGCGAACGTGCCCAGAGCCGCCAATTTGAGCCACAGGTCGAAATCCATGGCATAGTGCAGCGTCTCGT
Organism: Candidatus Sumerlaeota bacterium; assembly: GCA_026398515.1. Taxonomy (GTDB): domain Bacteria; phylum Sumerlaeota; class Sumerlaeia; order JAPLSS01; family JAPLSS01; genus JAPLSS01. The sequence goes on from JAPLSS010000433.1 coordinate 12,319, forward strand.
CCAACCCGCCGGCCTTGTGCCACCCTGGGGCTGAGAACAGGCAGGAAGGTTGAGTGAACCAGTTACGCCCCCAATCTGCGAGACTGTCCTTGTCAAGTCCTTTGGGCGCATCCCGAGAGATCACCCTTTGATCTGCGGTGACCTCGTAGCAGTCCCCCACCCACGCCACCGCCGTCGGATTCCCCGCGCGGGCGGCCACGACGGTCCGGAGCGCCCCGGGGAGGAAAAGATCGTCTGAGTTGAGCCAGCCGTAGATCTCGCCAGTGGCTTTGGCGAACCCTTTGTTGATCGCGTGGCTTTGGCCGCGGTCCGGCTCCGAAACCCAGTGCGTCAGCCAGGGCGCGTACTTCCGGATGATCTCGACCGACTCGTCCGTGCTGCCCCCGTCCATGACGATGTATTCCAGGTTCGGGTGCCCCTGCAACAGCACCGTGCGAAGCGTGGCCTCAATGAACCGCCCCTGGTTGAACGACGGCGTCACGATGCTGATCTTTGGCCAATCCCCGCCATTCGGCATCCTCTCCGGCAGCGGCTGGGCCTCCTCGGTCCACGGCCACCCTTTCTTCCCGGCAGGCGGCGGCGGAAGGTCATTCAGGGATGGACAGTGCATTGCGATTCTCGTTTCTGAATATCTCTGTTAGCTGGCCACAACCATGGCCTGCGCCAGGACGCGAGCTAATCCGACGAGCCGGTCCGGCCAAACCCGCTCAAGATCTCGCGGTACCACGACAGGTAGTCATCAATCTGGCGGTCCAAACTGAACCGTTGCGCGGCATCCTTGGCTGCATTATCGCCCAGACGCTTGCGCAAGTCATCGTCCCGTAGCAGCAGCTCAACGGCGCGGGCAATGCCCTGCGCGTCGCCCTTTGGCACAAGAACGCCCGTTGCCGCGTCAGGGCCCTCGTTGTTCCACGGGTTCGCGCTTCCCAGCGCGCCGTGCAGCCCCTTGATCTGCTCAGGGATGCCCCCGACGGCCGTGGCCACGACGGGCGTGCCGCAGGCGAGGGCTTCAGTGATTGATTTTCCGAAGGTCTCGGCCTTGGCCGCATGCACGTATACATCGGCGGCGCGGCAGTACTGGGCGACCCGTTGAGGGTCCCGTTCGAACCCAACGAAATGGAAGAAACTCCTTCCGACAGCCTTCGTTTCCCCCGCCTCCCCCAAGCAGACGAAATGCAGCTGTCGCGCGTTGCTCGCGAGCCCAAGCCGACTTACAGCCTCCTCAAGCGTTGCGTAGTCTTTGAACGGGTTGCTCCGCGTGCGGTTTGACGAGAAGAGAATGATAGGCGCATCGGAAGGCAGGCCCAACTCCGCCCGCGCCGCCTCTCGGCCCCGGGGATCAAACACCCGGAGGTCGATGCCGTTTGGGATCACACGGCACTCAAGCGCGTGCAGCATCGAGCTCCTCACACAATCGATCACCCATCGCGAGGGGGCCGCGACATACAGGCGGCTGCGCGCATAGATGTCCCGCTTGCGGGCCCAGTTGCGCGCCGTGCCGTCTCTTTGGATGGATGGGTAGATGCCCAAGTCCGGACATTGTCCACATCCGATCGTCCAACGCTGACATTCAAAGAAATGGGCGCAATGCCCGGTGACCAGCCACATGTCGCGCGCATCCAGGACGACAGGGAGCTGTCGACTTAGCCAGGGAAGCGCCCGCAAGTCGAAAAAGCCGCCGTGCAGATTGTGACAATGGAGGACGGACGGCCGCGCAGGCGGCAGAGAAAGCAGCCTGTACGTTCCGGGAAACCGAAAATCCTCGCTCCCACGATGCGCATCGATCCATTTTCGAGGAGCGGCCGCCGCCGCCAAGGCTTTCCGAAGCGTCTCGATCCCCGGCGCCTTCGAACTGACGGGCTTCAGGCGCCTTCCCAGATGATTGCATCCCCTGCTCCACGGGTTCGGCCGGTTGGGGATGGCCAGGACGTCCGGGTCCGCCGTCTGTTTCCTCCCCACCGCTAGCCAACTCCGGTGTCCGCGCGCGCGGTACCCCTGGAACAGATTCCACGCCGAACCTTCTGCTCCTCCGCCGCGATCGCCGGTGCAGACCTGCATAATCCGCAAGAAAGGTTGACTCATCTCACCCACCAATCAACACCGCCGCAGGAGTCGCCGCAGGGAACGGCCGGCCAAAGGCTCGAGCCAATCGAAGCAAGTCCGCACGAAAGCCCATCCTCACATCCCCCTTCATCTGCTCCAGAAGAACGCGCATGAACGCCTGGCATTAGGCGCGCCCCGGCGCTATTATTCTCCGGAGTCGCCGAACGACTCGCCGAGGAAACGAAGCCCGAGGCGCAGGCCGCCCGGTCAACAATTCGTCGTATCGCCGATCCGGATACACCAATTTCCGCCGCCTGAGGGGAAAAGAAGGATCGCCCTGAAAAACACGATCCGAATGCATGTCTCCTGCCAGCGTATGCGTCGCATCGCCTCCGAACCCGATATTCCTCACCATGTTGACGGCCGGGACAATCGACAGTCCATACTGAGAGATGCCCGCCGTAAATGGAAAAATGATAACTATGCCTTTTCTCATCCCACACACCAAGATTGTTTCTACCCGATATCTGCCAAATACGGGTGTCCCCCCCATACCAATCCAGCATGACCCTGCAAAACTCGAAAAAACCCAATGTAGGCAAGCAATCATCCTCGAGTATAATTCCGGCCTCTTCGTGTTCGAAAAACCAGCTAATCGCACTCGATACCGACCTTCTGCAGCCAAGATTCTCTGATCCGAAGAGCGTCTTCACGTCGCAAGGCCAATCGATACTCGACATTACAAGGTCTCGCACGCCCAGCACTAATTGAGCCTCTCGCGGGTCGTTCGCTCGCGGACCATCTCCCGCAATGTACAGGCGCTTCGGCCTCGCCGCGCGGATTCGCTCAAGCACAAGCTTCGTCTCAACCGGGCGACGGTAAACGAGAAACAGTATTGGAGTTTCAAGAGCCTCCACACCGTGCGTGGCAGCTGCGGAGGCGCCGTCAATCATGTTCATTGGCTTAAAACCTTTCTCCGCACGCGACAGCAAGCGTATTGCCGCGTGCTTGGACAAACCAAATGCGCAACCGGCATAAGGCACCTCTCACGCCCATCCTGTGGAGGCGCCTGGATGATCTCGAGATGGCACGAAAAGCGCTGCCACAGGCGGCCGGTCATGCTGCCCCCTCGCCATAAGAACGCCCCGCTTCGCTCTTTCGCGCGCGCCCGGCTGAATGCGAAACGCAAAACCAGGAACGGGCAGAAAACCATTGCTATCAACGACACTCATCCCGTGCTCCGTCAGGCACTGGACCAAACGGCTCCTCGAATCCCCGGGATAAAGCCAGGAGTTTCTCGACATCAGCAATATCCTTGCGAACGTATATATAAAGGCTGTCCCCCCCCCAAAATCCTTGTTCCCCAATGCATCTTCTCCATCGCGCCGAGAAAGCCGGAATGCTGATCCGGCAATAGGAGTCCATGACGGGTGATCCCACAACCTCTGAAAGGAACACTGGATAGGACACGATGACCTCAGGATTCTCATCTTCCACAAACTGCAAGGGTATGCCCCCGATTCCGGAGTCTGATCCTGTAATCGGATGATACTTGAGCGCGCCTGGGGTAACGAGGCCAACTGCGTCCAGTATCTCGCCCTTAAAGCCGTATCCGAGGCCCCCGATCTCAGACGTCATGAGTCGAGCCCCCGGGAAGAGGTCATGAAGGAGACTGCCAACCTCGATATAGCGCTGCACGCGTGCGCGTGAAGCGGCGCCAGGCATAACGCGGTAGCAGCCGGACGCGCCGAGCGTATACCCGACGACCGTTGAGATTGGGAGCACGGCAAGCGCCAACGTCGCTACACGCGCGGCCCGTGAGCTTTGTGATGTTCCGAAATAGAAGAACACCGTCGGAATAGAGAAAAGCGGCACATACCACTGATGAAGGTGGACATGTTTCATGACGTACGAAAACGCGATCGTCAGCGCGGCCAACCCCATGCAGAGAATCCACCGCTGTCTCGGGCTTCTTGAAAGCGACTTCCACGGCACGCCGCAGCAAGCGAATCCGAGGAGGAAACAGATTCCCGGCATCCACGCCCATGAGAGCAGGGGGAAGACTGCATGTTGAAGGCGCGATGCGACCGGCATTCCCAGGATCGGATATTCGGGCGCAGGGATCAGACTATAAAGAACGTCGTGAAAGACCTGCTCCCTCGGCAGCGTGTAGATGACCTGTTTTGCTACCATAGTCTGAGGCTGGAGTGTGGAGAAAAAGAAGAGCGAGAGCAAGGAAAAAGCGACTGCCGGGGCGACAAAGCAGATGACATGGCGAAGAATCCGGCCACTGTGCGTAACATATTGCATCGCGGCAAGGACGGGGACGAAGACGATTAGCTCAGGTCTCGTGAAGATGCTCAGAGCAAGCAAAAAGGAGCCGAGGGATCTGCCCTGGGTCAACAGCAGGCAGCACCCACCTAATAGCGCCATGGCGAGCGGCGTTTCCATCAGGCCGGCAGACGACGGGAGGAGAATCCCAATATATACCAGCCGAAAGATCCATAGTGTCGAAAGAGAGAACTTCTTCTGGACGACGCGCGACAGCAGGCGTGACCATAGCAAGGAACCAACGACGGTGGCGCCCGTGTTGAGCAAGGCGACGATATAGATCAGAGGGATGCGAGTTAGATAGAGAAGCGCCAGAACGCAGGTCCACAGGAGAGAGGACGTGGCCATTACGCGCTCCTCCGGGTTGAAATAGGGCTTGCCGAGCTCGGCAAAATTCTCAGCGATCCGGAAATGGAGGTAGGCGTCGTCATAGGCAAACGGCACTAGGCGAATCGAGATGGCGCCCACGACGGCTGTCACAAGCAGAAGCAACACGAATGATCTCATCTCAGGTTTTGCTGGGACGCGCCAGATTCTTGAAGAGTCCTGTGCGGCCCAGATATGCGCCCAAAACAGGGTGGACCCTGGAACGCCGCAGATCCTCCCCCTCAGTTTGGCGGGGTGAAGGCCTCGCCGCAATCCTGCCGGTGCGGGAAGGAGCATCTAAAATTGATCCTTTCCGTTTACAGAAACCACTGTCCATGAGTGCCGCACCAGAAGCCCACCGTGAGTTGCCGGCGGCAAGAATCCCGTCCCAAAGAAGTCTCCTCCCGTCACCTCGATGACGGCGGCTTGCTTGACCCAATCCGCAAGAATGCCGTTGACTTCGGAATAGACGTTGGTGAAATACCGGCCCGGGGTGAGTGGCAGGCTCGGAATGTCGATACGGAAGCGACCTTTGGGCGGGACACGCGCGAATTCGTCGCCGGTCAGTCTATTCCAACACATGAAAAGATGTCTTGCAGAATGATCATAGAAAGGAACAGAGACGCTAACGTTTGCCAGAGGATCGGGGGAGGTCGATTCATAGTCAATTATGATGGAGACGGGTGCGCCGGCAGCGACGTGACCGGCGGTCTGTCCATCGCGAGTGAGCACACGGAAATCGGTAAATCGCAGTCTGCCGTCCCCCTGCCGATCCGTGCGTAGTCTGAGTGAGAGGGCGGGAATGTTTGTGAAGCTATTGATGTAGGTCTGGGTGACTGTGTCGGTCGGACCCGCGGAGGCTAGCCGACCGCCCGAAAGGAGAAGACAACGTTGGCAAAGGGATGCCAGCGCCGCCATATTGTGGCTGACGAACAGCACCGTTCGGCCTTCTCTCGCCACGTCCCCCATCTCCCCCAGGCACTTCTTCTGGAACTGGGCATCGCCGACCGCGAGCACCTCGTCGACGATAAGGATTTCGGGCTCAAGATGTGCCGCCACGGCAAAAGCCAGTCGGACATACATGCCGGAAGAAAAGCGCTTCACCGGGGTGTCGAGGAACTTGTCGACTTCGGCGAAGGCGACGATCTC
>JAPLSS010000717.1 GCA_026398515.1 Candidatus Sumerlaeota bacterium
CGAGCAGGAACAGATCCTTCTCGGCGCCGGGGTCCATGAAGACGGTCTGTTGGATCTCGCGAAGCGGGCCGCCGATGGCCTGGCCGCGCGGGGTGAATTGGAATTTCCAGCCCTCGGAACGGCGCGACTCGTGGGCCTCCGGCGCCTCGGTCCAGCTCGCGCCGTTAAAACGCTCGACGACGGAGCCGCGCAAATAGACGCCGTTCATCGGCCGCTCCCCCGGCCGGCGCGGGTCTTCGAGCTGGAGGCGCAACACGGCGGTCGAGTCCGGGGCGATGGACGACAGGTTGCCGAGTTGGATCTCGCGCCCGTATCCCATGCGGCCTTCCCGTGTGAACCCTCGGGCCATCGGGAAGAAGAGGCTGTTGGTCGAGAACCGCGGGAACAGCGCGAAGATCCACACCGTGAGGAACAACGTGCAGGCGACCGCGCCCCAGGCGCGCGCGTAGAATCCCGCCGGCACGATTTCCTTCGGGTCCACGCCGCTGCGCCGGTCCAGCCCCAATGCCGCGAGCGCCTCGTGCTCGCGGCGCACGGTCAGGAACACCAGCCCCACCAGCATCAAGAACAGATAGACGACGAAGAGGAACAGGAACGAGATGCGGGCGGTCATCACCGCCGCCGACACCATGAAGAAGAAACAGATGACGAGGATCTGGACGATGTCGCGCGCCTTCTTCGGGCTCCACAGCTTGTTGATCAACAGGAAGATCGGCAGGTAGACCACCGCGTCGATGCGGCCCACGTCCAGGAAGATCCACGCGTCGAACGCCAGGAAGGCGACGATCAGAACGAGCCACAGCCATCTCGACAGCGGGAACCGCTTCTCGCCGATCCACGCCGCCAGAATCAGCGGGAACCCGCCGAGGGTGAGCGCGGGCGGCAGCTGGTCGGTGGCGGCCAGGGCGCCGAAACTCCACAGCACGATGGTCAGCACCAGCCAGCGAAAGGCCGTTTCAAACGGGCGCTGGAACAGCGTGCGTTCGGCGCTCATTCGACGGCCTCCGCGGCCTCGCGGAACGACGGCCATTCCTGGACGTGGACCACGCGCAAGGTGTCGCGGGGGCCGGCGTGGGGCGGCGGCGCGGCGCCATAATCGAACCACAGCGCCAGCGAATCCTCCTCGGGTCTTGCCAGCGGCGGCGTGCGTCCGTTGCGCTCCAGCCATTCGATCGTCGCCATGGCGCGCAGAATCCGCGCCAGATGTGCCGGCCCCGTGTCCCCTGGAATGTTCCCCGAGCGCGTCAGCGCTTCGACGCGGAATCCGTCCTCGACCAGTTCGCGCGCGACCGAGGCCAGACACGAGACGGCCGCTTCGAACGGTCCGGCCAGTTCCTGAGCGCGCGCCGGTTCGACCGCATTGTCAAGGATCAGGCTGACGCTGCGACGCTCGTCCGTCTCCATCTCGCGCACGATCAGGTCGGAGGTCTTGGCCGACAGTCGCCAGTGGATCATGCGCGCCGGGTCGTCGGGCATGTAGGGGCGCAGAGCGTAGAGGCTGGAGCCGTGGCCTTTGCGGCCGCTTTCCCGGTGGCCCAAATCCGCCGCTTGCCGTTCGAGGAACTCGCGCGCCGGAAACAAGCGGGGAAAGACGAGGATCTCGTGCGGCGCCGGCATGGACGCCGTGCGCTCGACGAAGGAGAACGGAAAGCGCGTCGAGACGCTTAGGCGCTCCAGCCGGCGCAGGCCGCGGCGCCGAAAGACGATGAAATACTCGAGGCGCAGAGTCGTCCGGGCCGGCAGGCGCATCGCGTAGCAAATCCCCGCCGCGCGCCCCTCGGAGTCCTGGTCGATGAATCGCAACGAATAGGATTGAAAAAACCTCTTGCCGTTGGAGGCGTACAGGAGGACGCCCGCCTCTTCGCCGGCGACCGCCGTGGCCGGGGCGCCGCGCCGGACCGAAATTCGAAAGAGCGTCAGCCACGAGGCCAGCGCCGAGACGATCAACATCGCGGCCATCATGGCGAAGAGGAGATAGAGAAGATTGACTCCGGTGTTGACCGCGGCCAGGCCGATGGCGGCCATGACCACGATGAAGAGAAGCCCTTCGAGCGTCAGCATGTGCCGGGTGCGCTGGCGCCAACGCATGGCCCACCAACGCGCCAGCCGCCGCGCCCAGCGCGCCGCTCGATAAGCCCCTGTGAAGACGACCATCCCCGGTCCCGCGTTCTTCCTTCGCTCCCTTGGACACAGAAGATACCGCGCCGTTGTCGAAAAGGCAACGGAAAGCGCGGGGGCCGGCGCTCCCAGGAACGG
>JAPLSS010000835.1 GCA_026398515.1 Candidatus Sumerlaeota bacterium
AGAAGCGCGATCCGAACCTGGGCGTAGGGCTGGCCTGCGGGACGGAGAAGGCCGGATTCGTCGCCGCCTGCGTCGAGGTCGAGATCGACGCCAAGGCGGGAAAGATCGTCCCGCGCCGCGTCACCGAGGCCTTCGAGTGCGGGGCCATCGAGAACCCGGACAACCTGCTCGCTCAGGTCAAGGGGTGCATCCTGTTTGGCCTGGGCGGGGCGTTGCGCGAGGCGATGGAATTCGAGGACGGGAAGATGCTCAATGCCGCCTTCTCGAAGTACCTGGTCCCGCGGTTCAAGGACGTGCCGGAGCTGGACATCCATTTGTTGAACCGGCCCGACTTGACCTCCGTCGGCGCCGGCGAATGCCCGATCATCGCCATCGCGCCAGCCATCGACAACGCGGTCTTCCAGGCCACCGGCAAGCGCCTGCGCGCGCTGCCCATGCGCGGCGAGGCGTTGAAAGAAGCGTGAAAGACAGCCTCACGCAGAGGCGCAGAGACGCAGAGAATGGCTCTCTGCGCCTTCGCGCTTCTGCGTGAGATTCATCCGTAGTCGAAGATGAACCCTTTTCGCCAGATCGCCCAATTCATCGACCAGGTCCATCCATTTGTCGCCGCTGTGGTTTTGAGAACCGACGGCTCCGCGCCGCAAAAGCCGGGCGCGCGAGCCGTCATTGATGGGAACGGGAGAATCTACGGAACCATTGGCGGCGGCCCCGTCGAAGCCGAAGCGCAGCGCCGCGCCATCGAAGCCTGCCGATCCATGCGCCCCATCGTCTTTGACTTCGCCATGCAGGGAGCGGGCGCGGAAAGCCCGGACGCCATCTGCGGCGGCTCGATGCGCATCCTCCTTGATCCGACAACCGCGAAGGACCGCGCCGCTTACGCCCAGGCCGCCGAGGCGCTCCGCCGCCGGGAACGAGGCGTGTTGCTCGCCATCGCGCGCGGGGGCGCGGAGACCACGGCGCGCTGGATGCCGGAGAACGCCATCGCCTTGCATGCCGGATTCCCCGGCGCCGAGGCCATTCGATCCTGCCTCGTTCGCGAAGCGCCGCAACTGTTCGTGGAGGATTCGGACGACCCGCGCTCGCGCGCGGAAATCCTGGTCGAGCCCGTGGTTCCACAACCCCGTCTGCTCATCGTCGGCGGGGGGCATGTCGGGCAGGCGCTGGCGCGGGCGGCGGCTTTCATCGGATTCAACATCACCGTCCTCGACGACCGGCCCGAGTTCAGCGATCCCGCGCTCTTCCCCGATGGCGTAGCGACTCGTTGCGGCGATGTGGCCAAAGAGGTCGCCGCTTTTCCGATGGCCCGCGACATCTTTGTCGTCATCGTCACACGCGCGCACCAACGCGACGCCGAAGCCCTCCAGGCCTGCATCCATTCCGCCGCCGGCTACATCGGCATGATCGGCAGCCGACGCAAGGTGGCGCTCATGCGTAGGGACTTCGTCGAATCCGGCCGCGCCACGGCGGAGGAATTCGACCGCGTCCATGCCCCGATCGGCCTCGAGATCGGCGCGCTGACCGTGCCGGAGATCGCCCTGAGCATTGCAGCGGAGTTAATCGCCGTGCGGCGGATGCGGAAACCCGAGTAGGTCCTCTCTGCCGGGGTGGACTGGATGTCACTCAGTTCAACAGCCAAAGCCAGCCTCGGACGCAGTTCCCGAGCGGAGCCGAGGGGCAAGACTGGCCTACGTCTCATCCGTCTACGGACGCCACGCCAAGGGCCATGAGCCGCATTGCAGGATCCGCCCCATGCCCCATTCCCCCATCGCCCATGCCATCGTTCTCGCCGCCGGACGCTCGCGCCGCATGGGCGGTCAGAAACTCCTGCTGCCGTTCGCCGGCCAGACGATCATCGCCCACGTCGTCGACCAGTTGCTGCAAAGCGAAATCGACGAGACGCACGTCGTGGTGGGCGCCGACTCCGTCCGCATCGCCGAAGCCCTCGCCGGCCGCTCCGTCTCCTTCGTGTCCAATCCCGGCCCCGACGCCGACATGCTCTCGTCCGTCCGCTGCGGGCTTCGGGCGCTTCCGCCGCAATGCGAGGCGGTCCTGGTGGCGCTGGGCGACCAGCCTTCAATCACAACCGATCTGGTGAATGAAATGCTCCGCGCCTTCGCCTCGTGCGGCAAAGGCATCCTCGTCCCGGCGCACGGCGGGCGGCGCGGCCATCCGCTCCTCGTCTCCCTCCGCTACCGCGACGAAATCCTGACCTGTTACGACGCCGACGGCCTCCGCGCCCTTCTCCGCGCCCATCCCGGCGACGTCCACGACCTTCCCGTCGCCGCCGCCTCCATCCTGTCCGACGTCGACACCCCCGAGGACTATCGGCGCGCGCGGACGGGAATTTGACGGACCCATTGCCGTCGGACAGAAGCGGATTCACGGCATCAGGGATAGAGCGATTCTGGACCCGCGGCGCAGGCCGAAAAGGCACGATTCGCCCCCAAAGGATTGCAGGCTCCCAGATCTCCAATTACTCGCGGAACCGCTATTCGCCTTGAGTGGAACGGTGTATTTCCCTTGATCAAACTGGCGTGTAGTGGAATTGTCTTGGCGTTGTAATCCTGGAACCTGAATCGTCGTTGTTTGCGTTTGGACGGATGCGATTGGCGCGAAAGGCGGGACCGGCGATATTTGCGATTCGGCCTGGCAGGGCGGCGCGGCAGTGCCGTTGGGTGACGGCGGCAGCCGCTTTCCTGGGGCTTGCGGGCCTGATCAGCTGGGCGGACTGGCCGGCGCCCGCGCCGCTCGATCCCGGCGCGGCGTCCGACACGGGCATTGACACGTCGCCCCAAGTCGCCACCGACGGCGCCGGGCGCTGGATGGTCGTCTGGGAGGCGCGGGGGGCGCTCGGCGGCTCGTTGGGAACGGATTCCGATCTCCTGTTCTCGGTGTCAGCGAACAACGGATCGGGTTGGTCGGCCCCGGCGGCGCTTAACTCCAACGCGGCTTCGGATGCCGGCGACGACGCGTCGGCGTTTGTGGTCTCGGGCGGCGCGGGGAAGTGGATGGTCGTCTGGGACTCCAACGACACGCTCGGCGGGACGCTGGGCGATGATTTCGACATCCTCTTCTCGGCCTCAACGGACAACGGCGTCACATGGAGCGCGCCGGCCCCCGTCAACACCAACGCCGCCGTTGACCAGCGTGAAGACACCGCGCCGACCCTGGCCTGCGACGGCGCGGGGCAATGGGTGGCCGCCTGGGAGGCGTGCAACTCGCAAAGCGGCGCCATCGCCACCGAAAGCGACCTCCTGACCGCCCGCTCGACCAACCTGGGGACCACCTGGACGCCTCCCGCCGCGCTCAACACCAACGCCGCCACCGACACGGATTGGGACTACGCGCCCTGCGTGGCCACCGACCGCGCGGGCGTGTGGGTCTGCGTCTGGCAGGCGGAGGCGCCTCCTATCGGTTCGATCGATACCTTTCCCGATATCGTCTGGTCGCGTTCCACGGACCAAGGAAAGACATGGACCGCGCCGGCGGGCTTCAGCGGCGTCCGCCACCCTTCGGGCCGGCGCGAGGAGCATCCGACCGTGGCCGCCGACGGCGCGGGGCGCTGGGCCGTGGTCTGGACTGCCACGACCTCAGACGGGACGAACTGGAGCGACACGGACATCGCTGTTTCGCATTCGGGCGATGGCGGCCTGAATTGGGCGGCGCCGGCTTGGTTGAACTCGAACGC
>JAPLSS010000927.1 GCA_026398515.1 Candidatus Sumerlaeota bacterium
TTCTTATCTGAGATTCCCATTGCTTCCATCTGCGAAAAACCGATTGCGCATGGCGAGGCGAGGCCCGGACCGGCGCCCTTCGATGTGTCGCAGCGGCGCCGGATAGAGCGCTGTTGCTCCACTCTGCCGAACCTGCCCTCGTGGCACGCCGTATGCTCTCCCTTCCGGCATGTTAGCGGTGTTTACGGGACGTCGGACGCGGGAGGTTCTTCGAGAACCGGACAGTTTCTGGAGGGGCAGGCGGAGATCCTCCCGGGACGACGCGCGACATCGGAAAGAAGGAGCTAGGCCATGAAGACGACAAAGACCAAAAGCCCGATCATGACTCGAGTGCAAAAGAGGAATCTTTTGGATCCGGATGAGAAGCGGACCTTCGAAAAGGGCAAGTTGGAGCTGGTGACGTTGGGCGGCATCACCTTTGGCCGGGCGACGCTGGAGCCCGGCTGGAAGTGGTCGACCTGCGTTAAGCCCATGGTCAAGACCAAGAGTTGCCAGTCTTCCCACTTGCAGTACCATCTGTCCGGCCGGCTGCACGTCGTCATGGACGACGGGACCGAGGTGGAGTTCGGCCCGGGCGACGTGTCGATGATTCCGCCGGGACACGATGCCTGGGTCATCGGGGATGAACCGGTGGTGGTCCTGGACATCTCGGGAATGGTGGACTACGCGAAGAAGAAGTAAGCGCGGCCGCGACGCGCGCGGGATTCATCAGAGGTGGTCGCAGGCGCACAGCCGCCCGCTCGAAGCGGGCGGCTGTTGCCATTGCTGCGGGCGAAAGCGAACCAACTGGCCGGGCGGGGCGTCGGATTCGTGGATGTGCATCTGCTCACCACGGAGCGACTTGCCGGATGTGCGCTGTGGACGCTGGATCGGCCCCTCCGCGCCGTGGCGGGGCAAATGGGGTTGGTCTGGCGATAGGAGGAACGCGCAGCCAGAGGCGTGAGGACGAGCAGTTGACATTGTGTTGCCGTTGTGAGACAAATCGGACATGAACAAGTCAGCCGTAGTCCACGCTCGAATGGAGCCCAATACCAAGAAGAGGGCCGAGGACGTCCTCAAGGAACTCGGCATGAGTCCCACGGAGGCCATCCGTCTTTTCTATCGCCAAATCTGCCTCCTTCGCGGTCTGCCTTTCCCCGTGCGGATTCCCAATGAGTTGACAAGGAAAACGCTGGCGAAGAGCAAGAAGGGGGAGGGTGTCGAGTCCTTTGAATCCTTGGACGAGATGTTCGAGAGTTGGGAGAGATGAAAGCGCTCTCCCAAAGCAGACAATTCGCCCGAGATGTCAAGCGAATGAGGAAACGCGGCAAGGACTTGGACAAATTGAGGGAAATTGTGCGTTGCCTCGCTTCCGGCGAGGCCCTTCCGGCCCAATATCGGGATCATCCGCTGACTGGAGACTGGGGCGTGAGTCGAGACTGCCACATCGAACCTGACTGGGTTCTGATTTACACCATGGATGCGGATTCCCTCCGCCTCGAAAGAACGGGATCTCACAGCGACCTGTTCCGATAGTTAGGCAGCCGTATGGAGTCCCGCCTTTGAGCGGAATGCGCGTCAGCCGACACCAGCCTGGCTCTTGAGATTCCGCCTAAAGGCGAGACTCCATACTTCCCCACAGTTTTGCTTTCCCGTTTCCTGGAAGACACTCCATCACCCCAACAGCGGCTTCACGTAGTCCGGCGAGTAGCGCAGGCAGCGGTAGATGAACTCCTTGCTCCATTCGCACGTGTGCGGGCTGCGGAACTCCCAGACGATCTCCTTGTCCGGCGTCACTTCGAACAGGCGGGCGTTGTTGCCGTCGCAAATGAGCGTGTTGCCGTTCGGCAGCCGTTGCGCGCTGGAAATCGCCTTGCTCAGGAATTCATGGTCCGGCCGCCCGTCGTATTCCCATTCAATCCGCTCGGTCAGCGGGTTCAGTTCGATGACGCGCGAATAGCCGCGCAGCGTGCCGTTGTCGAAAATCAGGACGTTGCCGTTCGCCAGCATGTGCGGCTTATGCTGGCCGTCGATGACGCCCGGCCCCCACGCCCATACGATCCGGCCCGTCTCGCGCTCGATGACGCCGATGACGTCGACGCTGCGGTAGGAGAAGAAGATGTTGCCCGGCTTGAAGCGAATCGGCCCGCCGGCCGCCTTCTCCTTTTCGTAGGCGGCGTTGGGGCGGATGACCTGCAGGGTGTTGTTGTGCGCCCAGTCGAAAGCGAACCGGCCCGTCGCGCGGTCCATCAGGTGCTTCCATCCTTCCGCGGGCAAGAGCGCCTTGAGTTCGTCCAGGCGCTGCTCGCCGCGCCATTCCCAGACCAGCTGTTTGTCGCGCGCGACCTCGATCATGTAGGGGTGGCGCTTGAGCTCCGGCCCCAGCGCCGGCCACATGGTTTCGTTGATCGTGTGAACCAAAATGTTTCCATTCTCCAGAACCTGAAAATCGTGATCGACACGGCAGCGATAGCTCCAGACCACGCGGCTGTCGCGGTCCAATTCGAACAGCCCGACGTTGCCCGAGGCGACATCCGAGCGGTCGTGCGTCGGATAGATCACGTGGCCGTTGGGCAGCAGGCGGCAATGGGATTGCAGCGTCGTCTTCGACTGCTTCCACGTGTGGGCCGGCGCGCCGTTCATGTCGATGAGCTGAATGACGGCCTCTTTCCCCGGGCGCCACACGGGCTCGGCGAAGGTCTCACAGAACAGAGTGTAGCCTTTGTACGCCTTCTTCTCGTTGTAGATGGTGACTCCTGGCATTGCCGCCGCTCCTTTCCTATTGCGCGCTCCACTCGCCCGAAAGGCGAGACCGGCGATGATTCCACTTGCGCCACGAAACACCGGCTCGACAGCCGGCGTTGCGCGAGCGGCTCTACTTCAACAGCGCATGATTGATCTTCGCCCGCCAGGCCTCGACGGTCTCGCGCAACGCGGCCACGCCGTGCGTCTTGATCTCAGCCGGCAACGCGCGGACCCGGTCCTGAAATCCCATCGCGCGGTTCGTCCGGCTCAATTCCTCCGCCACGAAGCCCAGGCGCTTCCGGGCCTCTTTCTCGTTGAGGGGCAAAGACGAGTTCAGTCGGTCCGCCGGATCGCCGGGGCACGTCAAGCCGCCCTTCTCAAACAGCAGGGCGATCCAGTGGAAACGCTCCCTTAGATTGCTTTCCGTCACCCCCGCCGCTTTCTTAAGAAGCGCCGCCTCGAGCGCATCGGCGGCAAGAGGGATGCGCACGACCGCATACCAATCGCGCAGCGCGGCGACATTGGCCAGATACTCGATGACGATCCGCAGCTTGTGAATCGCGCCGCGCACGCGGTCATGCTCCGCCGGCTGCGTCAGCGGTTGGCCCGGATCGAAGAACAAGGTGTCGCGCTCGACCGGCCGCGCCGCCCGGCTGCCGGCGGCGATCACCGCGCCGGGCGCCACCGTGACCGGCGCGATCAACTTCGACAGGCCGCCGACGAAAATGAGCGGCGTCGTGTGGAAGAGCGATTCGACCGTGCCGATCAAACTCGGATACTTGATCAACGCAGGCGAGTTGTTGAAGTGGATGGCCCCGCTCCCGATTTCGGTGTAATGATCGTTATCCATGCCTGCCTGCACGAACACGTCGCAATAGTTGATCAAACTGCCGAAGAACGTGTGCGCCAGCGCGATGGTCATTTTCAACCCGGCGCACTGAGCGACGTTCACGTGTTCCTCCAAAAGTGCGGCCGGGCGAATCTCCACGCCGCCGCGCGCCACCGCGCCGTCGAGCAGGACCGCCCCTTCGGCGCAGCCGCTCTGGATGCTCGCGCCCTTGCCCAGCG
>JAPLSS010000634.1 GCA_026398515.1 Candidatus Sumerlaeota bacterium
AACATCGCCACGCGCCAGGCCGAGGAATACGCCGTCCACATCGTCTGCGACAACGACGGGCAAGTCGACCGGCTCGACGAGGTGCTGCGCGAGAGGGGGCTGGCGGCCATTCCGTTGCGCGACGCCCCAGCGCTGGAGGCCTACCGCCCGCGCGACGTGATCGAAGGCTTTTCCGACATCCTCCTCGTGGTCGGAACGTTGCACTCCGGTTTCATTTTCCCGGAAATCGAGTTGGCGATCCTGACCGACCGCGAGATGTTCGGCCGCTACAAGCGCCGGCGCGTGTACCGCACGGCGGCGAAGGGCAGGCCGATCGCCGCCCCCTCGGAGATCCATCGAGGCGACTTCGTCGTCCACGTCGAACACGGGATCGGCGAGTTCAAAGGCATCCGCCGCCAGACGATCGAAGGGGCGGCCACCGAACTCCTGGAGATCGCCTATCGCGACGGCGCCACCCTCCTGGTGCCGATCGAGAAGATCCACCTGGTGCAGAAGTACTCCTCGGTCGATGGCTCGAAGCCTGTGCTCGACCGGCTCGGCGGCAAGCAATGGTCGGCGCGCCGGTCGAAGATCCGGGAGATCATCGAGCAGATGGCCGAGGAACTGCTGGATCTCTATGCGCGGCGCTCCGTCGCCCGCGGCCACGCCTACGGAGGCGACACCGTCTGGCAGGGCGAGTTCGAGGCCTCCTTCCTGTATCAGGAAACACCGGACCAGTTGGAAGCCATCGAGCAGGTCAAGCGCGACCTGATGGAAGAGAAGCCGATGGACCGCCTGCTGTGCGGCGACGTCGGCTACGGGAAGACGGAGATCGCCATTCGCGCCGCGTTCAAGGTGGCGCAGGAGAAGCGCCAGGTGGCCATCCTCGCGCCGACGACCATCCTCGCCCAGCAGCATTTCAACACGTTCCGCGAGCGCTTCGCCGACTACCCGATCCGCGTCGACATGCTGAGCCGCTTCCGCACCCCCGGCGAGCAGAACGACATCTTGCGGATGGTCGCCGCGGGCGAAATCGACGTGATCGTCGGCACGCACCGCCTGCTGTCGAAGGACGTGCGCTTCCTCGACCTGGGGCTGCTGGTCATTGACGAAGAGCAGCGCTTCGGGGTCAAGCAGAAGGAGCGCATCAAGGAGCTGCGCACCTCCGTCGACATCCTGACGATGACGGCCACCCCCATCCCGCGCACGTTGCACATGGCGCTCTCCGGCCTGCGCGACATGTCGCTCATCGACACCCCGCCGCCCGACCGCCGGCCGATCCGCACGAAGTTGATTCACTTCAACCAGGACCAGATCGAAGAGGCGATCCTGCGCGAGTTGAACCGCGGCGGCCAGGTTTTCTTCGTCCACAACCGCGTGCACAACATTCAGCAGGTGGCCCAGCGTGTGCGGGAGATCGTGCCCGAGGCGAAAATCGCCATCGGCCACGGCCAGATGAACGAACACGAGTTGGAACAGGTGATGGTCAATTTCGTCGACGGCCAATCCGACATCCTTGTCTCGACGACGATCATCGAGAACGGTTTGGACATCCCCAACGTCAACACCATCATCATCAACCGCGCCGACGCGTTTGGGTTGGGCCAACTCTACCAGTTGCGCGGGCGCGTCGGACGCAGCCAACGCCAGGCCTACGCTTACCTGGTGGTCCCGCAAGGCCAGCCGATCACCGAGACGGCGGTGCAGCGCCTCTCCGCGATCCAGGAATTCACCGAGCTCGGCAGCGGGTTCCAGGTGGCCATGCGCGACCTGGAGATCCGCGGCGCCGGCGATCTGCTCGGCCCGCGCCAGCACGGCGCCATCCAGACGGTGGGCTTCGAGCTCTATTGCCAGATGCTGGAGGAGGCGGTCAACCGCCTGCGCGGGCGGCGGGTGGAGGAAGTCTGGCCGGTGGAGATCCTGTGGAAGGCGCGGGCGTTCCTGCCCTCGGACTACATGCCCGTCGAGGCGCACCGCATCGCCGTCTACAAGCGCCTGGCGCAGGCCAGGAGCCGCGCCGACATCGACGAGATCGAAGGCGAGCTGCGCGACCGCTACGGCGCCGAGCCGCCCGAGGCGAAGAGCCTGTGCCGCCTGGCCGCCCTGCGCGTGGCGACCCGCCCGGCGGAAATCACCAAAGTGGTTCAGACCGAATACGGCTTCAAGGCCTGGTCCGACGCCAAACCTTCCGAGTTGGCGGCGGATTTCGAAGCCCTGCGCGCGAAAGACTCCCCCATCCGCGGCCTGCGCGTCGAAGGCGACGGCGGAGTCCACGTCGCCCTGCGCGGCAGCCCCGAGCAGCGCCTCCAAGACGCCGTGGCGATCCTGGAAAAACTCGCCGACGCCCTGCAACCCGCCGCCGCGGCTTCGTAAGTCAAGACGCCGTTCGTGGCGTGGGCTGCCAGCCCGCGCAAAACGCTCTGGAACGGGA
>JAPLSS010000224.1 GCA_026398515.1 Candidatus Sumerlaeota bacterium
CACAAGGACCACAAGGACCAAGAGAAAAGAGTCCGGAAGGTTTGATTGTCCCTTTGGTCCTTGTGGTTCTTTCGTTTCGCCAGGTTGCCCCCATGCCCGCCCTTCCCGATCCAAAAATCAACGGCCTGGACTGGAAGCCCGACTCCCCGCTCTCAAAAATCACGACCATGGGCGTCGGCGGAACGGCCGACGCGCTGGCCGTCGCCCACAGTGAAGACGCCCTGCGAGAGATCCTGCGCCTGGCCCGCGCCCAGGGCTGGCGGCTCTTCCTCCTCGGCGGGGGCACGAACACCATCTTTCGCTGCGATCGCTTCGCGGGCGTCGTGTTGAAACTCGGGCCGGAGTTCGCTCGCGTCCGGCTGGACGAGAACGGCCTCCTGTGCGCCGGGGCGGCCGCGCCGTGGAGCGCGGCGGTCAACGCGGCCAAGCGCAACGGCGTGGGCGGCATGGAGTTCGGCGCGGGCATCCCGGGCCAGGTCGGCGGGGCGCTGGCGGGGAACGCGGGGCAAAAGGGCTGGAGCCTGTGCGACCTGCTCGACTCCGTGCGCGGCTACGACTACTCCGGCGAGCCGGCGGCGCTGCGCCAGGGGGAATTCGCCTACGGCTACCGCCGCAGCGATCTGGCGCGATTCGTCCTCGTCGAAGCGAAATTCTTGTTGAAGCCGTCCGATCCTTTTGTTATAGAGACGAAAATGCAGGAGTTCCTTGCGATTCGCAGGGAACAGCCTGTGGGCCAGAGAAGCTCGGGCTGCGTGTTCAAGAACCCCGAGGGAGACCACGCCGGGCGCCTGATCGACGCGGCGGGGTTGAAAGGCCTTTCTCGCGGCGGCGCGGAGATCTCCGTGGAGCACGCGAACTTTCTCATCAACAAACGCGGCGCCAGCGCCCAGGAGGTGGCGGACCTGATCGACCACGTTCGAAAGACCGTCTTCGAACGATTCGGTGTGCAGTTGGAGTTGGAAGTTCGACTCGTGGAATAGCTCCGGTTCCTGTTCCGGCTCGTTGTCGCTCCTGTTCCGTGGATTTTCTCCTGTCGAAGAAGGGTCGATGGATGATTGCGCTTCGCCTCAGCCGTGAGGCGCCCAATGCGTCTCCCAAGGGCCGGTCCGCGTCCCGCGCGGCGGCTCCTCCCTCGTTCGGCGCCCGCCTGCGGCGCGGGTCGCGATGGGCGGCTTTCTTGACGCTGCTGGCCGTGGGGGCGTTTTTGACGGTCTTCATCTCGCGGCGCATCAACAGCTTCTCCATTCACTTTTTCCGCATTCGCTCCGTGCGGGTGGTCGGGTTGAGCGATCCTCTGGATCGCGAGGTGGCGAGCAAGGCCCGCCTCCCCGGCCTCGAAGGGCGCAATCTGCTGTGGCTCGACGGCGCGCGCCTGGAGCGCCTCGTCGCCGAGCATCCCAAGGTCGCCGAAGCCAAAGTCGTCAAGAAATACCCCGATTCGTTATTGATCGTCGCCCGCGAACGCACGCCCGCGGCCTACGTCGACGGCGGCGGCGGGAGCGCGGCCTACGCCATCGACGCCGAGGGAGTCCTGATGGAAAAACTCGGCGCGGACGGCGCCGACCGCGGCGCGGACTTGCCGTCTGTGTCCGGCCTCGATCTGGAAGGCCGCCGCTTGGGCGACCGGCTCGATTCGCCGCTCCTTCACGGCGCGCTCCTCCTCTTCGCGCGGATGCAGCAAGTCAACCGCGATCTCTACGACCGCGTCAACGGCGCCGAAATCGACTCGGCTCGGGGATTGACGCTTCTGCTGCGGGACAACGTGAAGGTCCTTCTCGGCGAGACCGATCCTCTCGAACGCATGCCGATGCTGGAGACGTTTCTGGACTCGCGGCGCGATTGGAAAGGCTTGAAGTACATCGATCTGCGCTTTGACGGCCAGATCTCTTATCAATGACCGGCCGGCGGCGCGCCCGCCCCCGGCCGAAGGAAAGCGACACGCGATGTTCCGACGATTCCGACGCCCCAAGTCCCTGTGCGCGCTTGACATCGGCACCACCAAGGTCTGCGCGCTGATCGGGCATCTCGACGACGAAGGGCGCCTGAACGTCTCCGGCGTCGGGTCGTGCCGCTCGCGCGGCATCCGCGGCGGCGACGTCATCGACATGGATCACACGGTGGACGCGATCCTCAAGGCGGTGCGCCAGGCCGAGGATCTCGCGCAGACCGCCGTGCGCGACGTGATCGTCGGCATCGCCGGCGGCCACATTCAGAGCTTCAACGTCGAAGCCTCCGTCGAGGTCAAGAACACCCCGCGCGGCATCGACGAGAAGGACCGCGGCCGCGCCGTGCGCAAAGCCGTCGAGTCGCTCATCGTTCCCGCCGACAAGGACATCATCCACTCGGTTCCGCAGGCCTTCTTCCTGAACGGCGCCAAGAGCCACGTGCTCAACCCGCTGGGCATCTCGGCGCAGCAGCTGGGCGTGAAGATGCACCTGATCCTGGCCTCGGTGTCTTCGGCGCGCAACCTCATCCGCTGCGTGCGCCGCGCCGGCCTGCGCGCCGCGGACGTCGTGCTGGAGAGCCTCGCCTCGTCGCTCAGCATCCTGTCCGATCACGAGAAGGAACTCGGCTGCGTGCTCCTCGACGTCGGCGGCGGCACGACCGACGTCGCCGTGTTCAAGAACGGCAGCATCCGCGCCACCGGCGAGACGCCTCTGGCCGGCAATTCCGTCACCCAGGACATTCAGTGCTGCTGGAAGCTCTCGTTCCACGACGCGGAGATGTTGAAGAAGAAAGTCGGGACCGCGTTGCCGATGAGCGTCGACGTCGACGAAATGGTGGAATTGCCCTCGCTGCACGCCAACCGGCCGGCGGAGCGCAAGAGGCGGCGCGAACTGGCGATGATCACCGAGGCGCGCGTCGAGGAGATCCTGATGATGGCCAAGAAAGTCGTCGAGCGCGAGATGCCGCTCGACGATCTGCACGCCGGCCTGGTGCTGACCGGCGGTTCGGCGATGCTGGGGGGCATCGTCCCGGTGGCCGAACGCGTCTTCGGGCTGAAGTGCCGGATCGGCTATCCGCAGGGCATTCGCGGCATGGCCGGCGTGTTGGCCAGCCCGATCTACTCGACCGGGGTCGGCTTGCTGACCTATGGCCAGGGCGAGGAGCGCAACGCCGTCGCCGTCCGCGGCGGCTGGTGGTCGCGCGTCGTGCAGAAATGGGTGGAAGCCTACGCGTGAGAAAGGATCAACCTGGATCAGCATCGATCATGGACGGTTACCCCGAAGGGGTTATACTCAATAGTCCAGGGTCAGCGATCAGCATCGATCATGGCCGTTTACCCCGAAGGGGTTATACTCAATAGTCCAGGGTCAGCGAAGCGCCACCCTGGGTAGCGATCGGCAGCCTGTTATACCCTGAAAGGGTTGCACAAGGAGCCGGGAGATGGCTCAGTCGCTCGTCCAGATTTACGTGCACATGAATTTCTCGACCAAGAACCGCGCGCCCAGCCTGACAGACAAGGCGCTCAAAGAAAGGATGCATGCATACATCGCTGGCATTTGCCGAAATCAGGACTCCCCTTCGTTGCTCGTTGGCGGCACGGCGGATCATATCCATGGTTTGGTTCTCTTGACTAAGCTGGACGGCGTTGCGAAAGTCATACGCGAGGTGAAACGCGAATCTTCGAAGTGGGTCAAACAACAGCCTGGAGCCCCATTGCGCTTCTACTGGCAGCAAGGATACGGAGCGTTCTCCATCAGCCCGAGCCACGTAGAGCCGCTCAAACGATACATATCGAACCAGGAATCTCACCATCAGAAGGAATCGTTTCAAGATGAGTTCCGGAGGTTCTTGAAGAAATACAAAATCGAATATGATGAAAGGTAGCCGGGGGGCAATGTGGAGACCTTCAGGGGGACGATATGCCGCTCTCCCTGGCGGCATAGAGAACAACGTTGGTTTAAGCAAAGAGGTCGAATTGCTGGCTTCCGATATTCAATCGCTTATGGCTCACATAGATCCCAGCTCCCGCAGGAGGAAGCGTCCATGAACGAGTTTGAATTCGAGCAGGACCGCCTGCCGCAAACGCGCATCAAGGTCATCGGCGTCGGCGGCGGCGGATGCAACGCCGTGGATTCCATGGTCGGCATGGGTCTGGCCAGCGTGGAGTTCTTCGCCGTCAACACCGACAGCCAGGCGTTGGAGAACTCCAAGTGTCCGAACAAGATCCAGATCGGCCGCGAGGTGACCCACGGCATGGGCGCCGGCGGCGATCCCAAGCTCGGCGAGGCGGCCGCCGTGGCCGAACGCGACTTGCTGGCTGGGGCCGTCGAAGGCGGCGACATGGTCTTCATCACCGCCTGTCTCGGCGGCGGCACGGGCACCGGCGCCGCTCCCGTGGTGGCGGAACTGGCCAAGTCGCTCGGCCTGCTCACTGTGGCGGTCGTCACGAAACCCTTCCAGTTCGAGGGGCCGCAGCGCAAGGCCCGCGCGCAACAGGGCATCGACCGCCTGCGGGAATACGTCGACGCCCTCATCGTCGTCATGAACGACAAACTGCTGGAAAGCGTGGGGCCGAAGACCCCCCTGCTCGAAGCCTTCGGCATGGTCAACAACATCCTGGCCCAGGGCGTGAAGTCCATCTCCGACCTGATCAGCATGCCCGGCCTGATCAACGCCGATTTCCAGGACGTCCGCTCGGTCATGGGCCAGACCGGCAAGGCCGTGCTCGGTTTCGGCGTGGGCAAGGGCGAGAACCGCGCCTCCGAGGCGCTGAAGAAAGCCTGCTCCGCCACCTTGCAGGAGAAGATCGTCATCGACGGGGCGCGCAGCGTCCTGATCAGCGTGGCCGGCAGCCCCGACATGACGCTCCATGAAATCCGCGAGGCCATCTCGCCCGTCTATGAAAACGCCGATCCCGAAGCCAATATCATCTTCAGCGCGGTGATCGACCCGCGCCTGTCCGACGAGATCAGCATCACCATCATCGCCACCGGCTTTCCCGAGGACGGCGGAGTGGCGAAACTGTCGGCCACGCCGCTGGGCGCGAGAGAGAAAGCCCCGTCGGCGGTCCCCCGGCCGAAGGCCGCCTCGACTTCGCCCGGCGCTTCGGCGTTGGCAGCGGAATTCGGCGGGGCGACCGCCGGAACTCTGGCCGATGAATTCGAACGAAATCTCCCCGAGCGGCCCGCCGAGAAGCGCGGCGCCGGTCTGGGAACGCGCGCTGGAAACTACGCGCCGCCCAGCCCCACGCCGCCGTCCGCGGCCCCCGACGACATGTTCGAGTCCGGCCGCGAGGAGGACGAAGAGGACGCCGCCTCCAAGCCGCTCAAATCCTGGGATGACGATGAGCCGGAGGCCCTGACGGAGCCCGAGCCGCCCGCGGCCCTGCCGGCGCGGCCGTTCGCGCGCCTGGGCAAGGAGAGAGAAGACCTGGTCCCCGCCCCCGCGCCAGAGCCGAAAGCCGAGCTGGACGCCGAGGAGAACCTGGACATCCCGACGATCATTCGCCGTCGGCGCAGCTTCTTCTCCTGATCGCCTCAAGGCCGTGGGGGACCGTTCCGAGAATTCGCTTCTGGTTGACGAGCCAAGTCGGGCCGCGTAGAAGCTGGCGGCGGGTGAACGCGTGGGAGCGCCCGCGTTTGCATCTTGCGCCGTCGGCCTCGTCTCATGTCTCCCATTCGCATCCTCGACCCGACCCTCATCAACCAGATCGCCGCCGGCGAGGTCATCGTGCGCCCGGCGTCGGTCGTCAAGGAACTGGTCGAGAACAGTCTGGACGCCGGGGCCGCGCGCATCGCCGTGGAGGTCGACGCGGAATGCCGTTCGATGCGCGTGGTCGACGACGGCTGCGGGATGCTCGCCTCGGACGCCGAGTTGTCCATCCAGCGCCACGCCACCAGCAAGATCGCCTCCTTCGACGACCTCTCGCGCGTCGCCACGCGCGGCTTTCGCGGCGAAGCGTTGGCTAGCATCGTGGCCGTCTCGCGATTCGAAATCCTCACCCGCCCGGCCGAGGCGGTCGCCGGCACGCGCCTGCGCGCGGAAGGCGGCGCGCTCCTGGAGGTCGCGCGCGCCGGTTGTCCGCCGGGGACGACGGTCGAAGTGCGCGACCTCTTCTACAACACCCCGGCGCGGTTGAAGTTCATGAAAAGCCCGGCCTCGGAATGGGGCCAAATTCAGACGGTGCTCACCCGCCAGGCGCTGGCCGCGCCACTGACGGGCTTCGTCGTCTCGCGCGCCGGCAAAAAGGCGTGGGAGGCGCCGCCCGGCCAAACGCTGTTGGCGCGCATCGCCCAACTGTTCGGTCCGCGCTTCGCCGAGGATCTGCTGGAGGTGGCCCAGTCGAGCGACGATATGGCCTACGGGGGCTTCATTGGACGACCGAGCTGCGACCGCGCAGACCGACGCCAGCAGTTCTTCTTTGTGAACGGACGCCCCATCGTTTCGACCCGTCTGTCGGCCATTTTGCAGGAGGCGTTCAAAGGGCTGATGCTGTCGGGGCGCTATCCGGTCGCCGTCGTGCGCATCGACGCGCCTCCCGGTGAAGTCGACGTCAATGTGCACCCGACGAAAGAGGAGGTGCGGTTCCGCGACGAGCGCAAAGTGGGCGGGCTGCTGCACCGGGCGCTGGTGGGAACGCTGCGCGCGGCGAATCTGGCGCCGACGTACTTCGCGCCGCCTTCGCGCGAACCCGGCGAAGCGCCCTCCGCCGCGCCGTCGCCGGACCCCACACTCCCCCTTCTCTTCGGAACGCGGAAGATTCGAACGGATTCCTCCTGGCCCCCCGCCACTTCCACTCCGTCCATGTCGTCCATCCCGTCCACGCCGCCCATTCCGTCCATCCCCCCGCCCCTTCCCCACGTCGCCGCGGACGCCCCTCTGCCCGACCGCTTTTCCGACGACGCCCAGTCCGTCGAAGAGCAAGTCTACGCGTTGCTGGGCGGAGTCGAACCGAATCCCATCGGCCAACTGGGAGATTCCTATATTCTGGCGCAACTGGGCGCGGACCTGCTGATCATCGACCAGCACGCCGCGCACGAGCGCCTCCTCTACGCGCGCGCCCAGGCGGCATTGCGCCGGCCCGACGTTCAGCCCCTCCTCGTGCCCTTTTCGTTTCGCCCGGCGCCGGCTGACGTGGCCAATCTCGAACAGATTATCCCGCAACTGGCCGCGCTGGGGATCGAAGTCGAGCCGTTCGGCGGCGGCGACTACATCGTCCGCGCCGTGCCGGCGGATTTCGCCGATTTGGATATGGGCGCGGTGATTCAGGACTTGCTCGACGCCTATCACGGGCGCGGCGTGGCCGATCCCGACGCCGTGGTGCGCGACAAGGCGATCACCCGCATGGCCTGCCGCGCGGCGATCAAGGCGGGCCAGCGCCTGGCGCCCGAGGAGATCGCCCGCCTGATCGACGACCTCCTCTCGGCGCGCCTGACCTTCACCTGCCCCCACGGCCGCCCTACGATGATCCTGCTGACCAAGGACCAACTCGACCGGCAGTTTAAGAGGAAGTGAAATGAGGTAGGCGGTGAAGTAGCGCTGGCTGTCCAGCCGGTATTCTTTGCCATCACGTCATGGAAAGGTTTGCCGGCTGGACGGCCAACGCTACTTGAACGTTGAGGCCGCCAAATTCCTGCAGCATAATCAAATGGAAGGATGGGCAGCGCGCCTATGCCACGCATTTATCTAGACGCCTGTTGCCTGAACCGCCCTTTTGACGATCAACGTCAGGATCGTGTTCGACTGGAGGCTGAGGCGGTTTTGATGATCCTGGGACGTTGTGAGGCCGGCGATTGGCAGTGGGTCAGCAGCGACGTGGTGGAAGAGGAGATCGCGAACACGCCAGACCCAGAACGACGACGACGTGTCGAGAGCATTTTGGCAGGAGCTGGCGCTACAGTTGCGTTGACGCAAACCGCGACCGCTCGTGCGCAGCAGCTGCACGCGATGGGGTTTGGGACGTATGATTCCTTGCATCTGGCCTGTGCTGAGGCGGCGAAGGTGGACTTATTCCTAACGACCGATGATCGCATCTTGCGAGTGGCGACGCGTCACTCGAGACATCTGAGGCTGCGAGTGGCGAATCCTCTCGAATGCCTTCTGGGGGAGAGGTGATGATGGACGCACGTACGATGACGCTGGAGCAAATCCGCATGGCGGGGCTGGCCGCGCTTCGCCGCAGTTTGGGCGTAGTGGGCATGGTTCGGTTCCTTCAACAATCGGAAACGGGCTGGGGCGACTACACCAAAGACAGAAATCAATGGCTGGGCGATCCGGACCTCACGGAGTTGGCCAAGAAGATTCAAACGCGCCACAGGAACCGTAAAAAGCGCGTCTGACCTTCGCCTACCCGCATGAACGCCGAACTGACCCGTTTGCAGGAAGACCGCGCGCGTTCCGCCAACTGGAAACGCTGGGGGCCGTACCTCGCCGAGCGCCAATGGGGGACCGTGCGCGAGGACTACTCGCCCGACGGCGACGTCTGGGCCTACTTCCCGCACGCGCACGCCCGCGGCCGCGCCTATCGCTGGGGCGAGGACGGGCTGCTCGGCATCGCCGACCGCGAATGCCGGCTGTGCTTCGCCCTGGCGCTGTGGAACGGGAACGACCCCTTTCTCAAAGAGCGCCTGTTCGGCCTGAGCGGCCCCGAAGGCAATCACGGCGAGGACGTCAAGGAGTGCTACTACTACCTCGACTCCACTCCGACGCACTCTTATATGAAGGCCCTCTACAAGTATCCCCAAGCCGAATTCCCTTACGCGCGCCTCGTCGAAGAGAACCGCCGCCGGGGCCGGGGCCAGCCCGAGTATGAACTGCAGGACACCGGGGTTTTCGACGACGGGCGCTACTTCGACGTTTTCGCCGAATACGCCAAGCGAACGCCGAACGACATCCTCGTCCGCATCACCGTGTGCAATCGCGGCGACGCCGAGGCGCTCCTCCATCTGCTGCCGACCCTTTGGTATCGCAACTCATGGATCTGGGGATGCCGCCACGAGGGGTGCTGGGTCAAGCCGCGCATGGAGAAGTCGGGCGAATCGAACATCTTCACCGAACACGTGACGCTCGGACGCTTCCGCTTCGACTTCGAGCCCCTGGCCGGCGGCGCGCCGCCCGAACTCCTTTTCACCGACAACGAAACCAACGCGCGGCGGCTGTTCGATTCGAAAAACGCCTCGGCGCATGTGAAGGACGCATTCCACGACTATGTGATCCACGGACGCAAGGACGCGGTCAACCCGGCGGCCCGCGGCACGAAAGCCGCGCCGTATTACCGGCTGCAACTCCCCGCCGGCGGACAGGCGACGGTCCGCCTGCGCCTCTACGCCGAAACCGAGGCGCCCGCGCAGCCCTTCGGCGAGGCGTTCGACGAGGTCTTCGCCGAACGCGTTCGCGAAGCGGACGAGTTCTATGCGGGGGTCCTCCTGCGCGGCTTGTCGGCGGACGAGGCGTCGGTCGCGCGCCAGGCGTACGCGGGGCTGTTCTGGAACAAGCAATTCTACTGTTACATCGTCAGGGACTGGCTCGACGGCGATCCGGAGACGCCTCCCCCGCCCGCCGGCCGCCGCAGGGGCCGCAACGCCGATTGGCTGCATCTGTATAACCGAGATGTCATTTCCATGCCCGACAAGTGGGAATATCCCTGGTACGCGGCGTGGGACCTGGCGTTCCACACGATCGCCTTCGCGCGGACCGACCCGGATTTCGCCAAGGACCAACTCGTGCTCTTCCTGCGCGAGTGGTACATGCACCCCAACGGCCAGCTCCCCGCGTACGAGTTCAACTTCTCCGACGTCAATCCGCCGGTCCACGCCTGGGCCTGTTGGCGCGTCTACAAGATGTCGGCCCCGCGCGGCCGGCGCGACGTCGCCTTCCTCAGCCGCACGTTCCTCAAACTCCTTCTCAACTTCACCTGGTGGGTCAACCGCAAGGACCCCGCGGGCAACCACATCTTCTCCGGCGGCTTCCTCGGCCTCGACAACATCGGCCTGTTCGACCGCTCGAATCCGCTGCTCGGCGGCGGCTGCCTCGAACAGGCCGACGCCACCGCGTGGATGGCCTTCTACGCGATCACCATGCTCGAGATCGCGCTGGAGCTGGCGCGCTTCGACCCCGGCGCCGAGGACGTCGCGTCGAAGTTTTTTGAACACTTCGTCGCCATCGCCGACGCGATGAACGCCTTCGGCGGCACGGGCCTGTGGGACGAGGAGGACGGCTTCTACTACGATCAGGTGCGGACCGCCGACGGCGCCGCGCGGCTCAAGGTCCGCTCGCTGGTGGGGCTGATGCCGTTGATCGCGGTCGGCGTGCTCGAAGAGCCGTTCCTGCGCAATCTGCCCGGCTTCAAGAAACGTCTCGATTGGTTCTTGGCGAACCGACAGGACCTGGCGCGCTACATCACCTGCACCGATGGCGGCTCGTCGAATCGCGCCGCGCCGCGCCGCCGCCTGCTGGCCATCCCCTCGCGCGACAAGCTGGAGCGGGTCCTGCGCTACCTGCTCGATCCCGCGGAGTTTCTCTCGCCCTATGGCATCCGCTCGGTCTCGCGCGTTCATCGCGAGCATCCCTGCGTGTTCCAGGCGGGCGGGGCGGAGTATCGCGTCGACTACGAGCCGGGCGAATCGTCCAGCGGCCTGTTCGGCGGCAACTCCAACTGGCGCGGCCCGGTGTGGTTTCCGCTCAACTTCCTGCTGATCGAAGCCCTGGAGCGCTATCATCATTTCTACGGCGATGCGCTCCAGGTCGAATGCCCGACGGGATCGGGAAGGAAGATGAGCCTGCGCGCCGTGGCCCGCGAATTGCAGGCGCGCCTGACGCGGCTCTTCCTGCCGGATGAGAAGGGGCGGCGCCCGGTCCACGGCGACGATCCGCGCTACATGCGCGATCCCCATTGGCGCGGTTTGCCGCTCTTCTATGAGTGCTTTCATGGGGACACCGGACGCGGCCTCGGCGCCAGCCACCAGACCGGCTGGACCGCGCTGGTGGCGCTTTGCCTGGAGGATTTGGCGAAGGAGAGGGAATGAAGGAATGCGGAATGAAGAGCGCGGAGTGTGGAAGGAATGGACGGGATGGACGCGATGGACAAGATAGACAAGATGGACAGGATGTGCGGGGCGATGTGGAGTCCATTTCGTCCATCGTGTCCATCATGTCGATTTCGTCCACACATCCCCTTCCTCATTCGGACGATCCCAAGACCGGAAGCCTGA
>JAPLSS010000532.1 GCA_026398515.1 Candidatus Sumerlaeota bacterium
AGCCGTGCCATGCCAAACGCGGAAGATCTCTATGCCAGCGCCATCCGGGCTTTGCCGCCCTACGAGCGGCTGCGCCTAGCCTCGCTCATCCTCGATGACTTGGCCGCCGCCGGGCTGACGGCGGATTGGGACGACACTTGGAATGAAGAGGATGTGCACGACCTTGCCGCACATGTGGCGCGCCGCGCCGAACAGCGCTATCCGCGGGAGGACGATCTTGCTTAGGGCGGGCGATTTGGCTGTGGCGGACTTTCCCGGCGTCACGGGGGCCAAGCGCCGACCCGTCGTTATCCTTTCTTCGGAGGCCTACCACACGGCGCGCCCCGACGTGATAGTCGGCCTGATCACCACCCGCACGGCCGACGCGGCGGGTCCGACGGACTGTTTTCTGACTGATTGGGAGGTCGCCGGGCTGCGGCGGCCGTCTGCTTTCCGCGCGTTTCTCGTCACCCTCCCGGTCGCCGACATCTCGGGCCGCATCGGGCGTCTGTCCGCCGGGCACCAAGCTTCTGTGTTCGCCTGTGTGCGCAGGGCGTTGGCCCCGGCCATATCCGGCGAAACGCTTTGAAGTTTTTCTCTTCGACATTCGGGAACAGTCTCAGCAAGGCGAGCCCGCAACTCTCACTCAGGTGACAAGTCATGGCGCTTTGAGTGGCGTGGACGCTCTTGTCCGCGCAGGTGGCGGAATGACGGGCAGGCGCGCGAACTAAGGGTGATCACGCCACTCAAGGCCCCATGATACGCTGCTTCCACAACTCCAAAGGAGGAGCGCCATGCCAGCCATCCGCCGTACGCCGTTCCGAACGAAAGCCGCCCTTGTCTCCATCCTAGCGGCCTGGATCGCGTTGTCGTCGCTCGAGGCCGACGCGATGAGCGTCCAATGGCTTGGCGTGCAGCCGGCCGTCCCTCCGCCCGGCGCGACCGTCACGGCCAATTTCCAGATCACCAACAGCGCCGGCTCCAGCCGTTCGATCGACCTGGGGATTTTCTGGAAAAAGCCCGACGGGTCCGAGTTGATCAACCATGTTCAGGAAGTGGCCGTGCCGGCCGGCGGCACGGTCCAACTGTCGGACAGCGCCACGTGCCCGGTCGGTGGCCGCTACACGGTTGTCCTCTATGACATGATGGACGGCGTCAGCAATGCCTTTTCCACCAACCAATTCGACGTGCAGATCGACTACCTCAGCGGGAACGACGCCATCGCCGCCGCGCTGACCACGACTTTGACGCATCAGCCCCCCAGCCCGGTCGGCGAGCAGCCGTCGCGCGGCAACCCCGATCGGCGCAGCCTAGTCACCATGACGATGACCTTCCACAACACCCATGCGAGCAAGACCGTCCCGGCCTGCTCCTGCCCGATCCAGGTCACCGACACGCAACTGCAAGGCAATGCGGCGCTGACCGCCTCGAACTACGTGAACCTGCCGGACATCCCGCCGGGGCAAACCTTTGAGACGCAGTATCAATTCAAACTCAACGCCCCGACGCGCCACAAAGTCGAGATTCGCTATGGCTCATACCCCAACCCCATCCTGGCCACCTACTACATCACCGCCGTCGCTTACAACGCGCCGAGCCTGGACTCGCCCCAGTTCACGCCCGCCAATCCCTCGCCGAAGACGAACGTCTATATCTTCGGCGTCCGCTTCAAATCGCCCGACAACGCCCCGCCCGACGAATTGAAGGTCGGAATCTCCGCCGTGCCCGGCCAGTTGTTTGCCATGCAACGGATGGACAACGGCGCCCCCGCCAATGGGACCTGGTATAGTTATTCCTACAGCGGCTCCTTTCCGCTCGGGACCTACAGCTATGCCTTCGTCGCCTATCGCGGCGGCCAGGAAATCGCTTCTCTGGGCCCGTGCACGGGGCTGTGGGTGGAGGACACGAATCCCCCGCTGATCGGCGGAGGCGGGCAGACGCAACCCGACATCACGATCGCCGACAGCAGCACGGCGCAGATCACGGGGACCGCCTCCGACGCGGAAACCAACGTGGCGCGCGTGGAATGGCGCGTGGGAACCGGCGCTTGGCAGACCGCCCAAGGAAAGGAAAACTGGTCCTTCTCGTACAACTCGGGGATCGCCGACCAGGGCCACGGCGAGAAGACCTTCTACGTGCGCGCCGTCGACGAGGCCAACAACACAACCCCCCAAGCCAAGTGGCTAACCCAAAAGGTGGTCTGGGAGCGGCGCCATCCGAAAGTCGGCGAGCAGTTCGTCACGGGAACCGGAGCGAACTGGGCGGAGCTGAATCCCGTAAAGGACGCCAAGCCGCCCGACCTCGGCCCTCCCCGCATGGGCGAGTATTATTACATCGCGTTCAAGGTGGTGAATTCCAATCCGACCCAAAGCTACAACCTGGTCTTGCGTTGGACCGAAGAGAGTTTCGAGCACCATGTCCCGAGCCTGGAGTGGGATCTCGGCATGACGAATCCCCCGCCGAGCTCCGGGGATGCCATTGGATTCAAGATCAACCCGGGCCAGACGAAGTGGGTGTGGACGACTTGGTCGCACAATTGGAACTGGCTCGAGGAGCCGGAACCCGTCGACTTCTTCGCGGACCTCCTGTTCATGTGGATCCCCGTCGCCGGCGACATCGCCGATGGCCGCGGCTGCTGCCAGTGGCTGCAAACCATGGGCGCCGCCGTGCCCACGACCACCTGGAAGACCGTGCCCCACGCCGACACGAGCGCCATGTTGAAGCAAGGCGGCTTGACGCCCATCTCGGTCGCGATCACCGTGCCGCAAGACAAGCAGGACCTGGTGCTGGTCAGCTTCGCCTCGGCCATGTGCGGCATGGTGGGCACCGCGGTGGCGAGCGCGGCCAGCTGGACGGCGGTCGTGGGAATCGTCGGCGCCGTGTACGAAGTGGGATGCATCGCCGCGTCTCACGCCGCCTATTACGCCGCATGGGACCCCAACCCGGACTACCAGGTCTCCGTTAAGGTGAAGCCCATCAAAGTCGAGGCGCTGAACGACGTCAAAGACCCCGCCGAGAAGAAAGCCGGCGAGGCCGCGGTCCACTTCGCCGAGGACATGCGCGCGTTCCGCGATGCCTACACCCGCCACTTGGGGGCCGTTCAGGCGCGCGACGCCAAAGCCGCGTCCATGCAGGCCGGCGATGCCGCGCGCTTCGCCAAGGCCGCGTCCGCCGACATGCAAACCCTGGCCCGCTGGGCGCAGACCCACGCCAAAACTCTCGCCAAACTCGACGACCAGGAGCGCGCCCGCGTGATCCAGGATTTCCGCAATGGACTGCCCAAGGCGGAGAAGGATCTCATGGAAGGCCCCTTCGGCTTCGACCCCAAGGAGACGCGCAAATGGGGCGAGATCCACCAGAACGCCATGGAAGTTGTTCTCAAACATCCCGATCTCGCGTACACCTCCGCGCAGCGGGCCGCCAAGCGCCTGACCGCCATCGCCGCGGACCTGGAGAAACGCGCCAAGGCGAAAGGAAAGCCGTAGCGCGATTCGTGGCGCTCTTGACAGCGGTGGTGTAGCTTCCTTGGACCGCCGGGGCAGGTAGTTGCGCGCGAAGCGCTTTGGAGTGCGGCGGCTTGCCCAGCAGGCGGCAGGCCGTTGCGCCGCCGAGGTTTCCGGCTTGTCCTCGAACTGCCGGCGAAGCATCTCCAATCAACTCCGGCAATAACAGAAAAACGGAGTGTCGCACGACCTTCCTTCACGATGAAGCCGCGCCTCGGGCTATTTCGCGGCAGGCGGCGTCTTCTTGGGCCGGGGCTGAGGCTCCATCGAAACCGGCTCGAAGGCGGCCAAGTCGGGCCGCGGCGTCCGGACCCCCTCCGCGGGGACGTCGAGTTTCGCGGTCCAGCAGATCGCGTTCAGCGCCAGAGTTCGCATGTTCTCGATCCCCCAGTTGCGGTAGAAATGGGGCACGACCATCCCGACCCCGCGTCCCCCGTCGGCGCGCTCGACGGCCCACGCGACAATCTGCTTCGCCGGGGTCTCCGGCGGCAGCATGGAGGAAACCAGCGGCGTCACGTTCGGGGCCGGGCCGTCCTTCCCGAAGTAGTTGTTCCAATACGGCTCGTCTTCGAAGGTGAACTCCCTCCAGCCGCGCAGCACGGGATGGTCGACCGGCTCAGGGGTCAGCGTGGCGGTGACCACCCGCGCGACGCCCTTGTAGAAGCACCCGCCGGTCCAGCGCAGGAGCGGGTGATCCTCGCTTTCCTTCATGTGCTGCTGGCGCAATCCCGTGGCGAAGTGCAGACAGACCATGCCGCGCCCGCGGTTCATCAGATCCGTCAAGTCCGCCATGACCTCCGCGGAGTTCTCCAGGGTTTCGCCCGGAAACAAATCGCCGGTGAAGACGAGCGTGGCCGCGCCGTCGAGGATCGTCTTGTCCTTCGGCCACTCATAGATCACGTCGGCGGCCATCGGCGGGACCCCCTGCGCGTGGTCCAACAGGCTCTGGATCAGACGGGCGCCCGCGGCGACTTCATGCGTTCCCGGCGGATGCTTGGACGGTCCGACCACGATCAGAACGCGGGTTGGCGCCGCCTCCGCCCCGGCCGCCCAGTTCGGCGCGATTGTCTGCGCGAGGGGAACCAATAGGGGCCCGCCGACTCCCGTCAACCATTTCCTCCATTGGGTGCTCATGAGCGTTCTCCTTTCCAGTTCAGTTCACAATGTTCCGCAACGGCAGGCCAAGCAAGGCGCGGCGGCAGGTTTCCGCGCTCTTGCGCCGCACTTCCGACCACCCTTCTTCGCAGTACCAGGCCAGATGCGGGTTGAGGATCAGGCGGTCATGCGCGGGATGGCCCGGATCGCGCCAGGCGGCCAGCAGCGGATCGTCCGGCGGCGGCGGCTCCTGCTCCAGCACGTCGATGGCGGCCCCGGCCAGGCGTCCCGAGGCCAGGGCGTCCGGCAGGGCCCCAGTGTCGACCACGCCTCCCCTTGCGGTGTTCACAAGGTAAGAGCCGCGAGGCATGGCTTCGATCGCCTGGGCGTCGATCATGTGATGCGTCTCTTCGGTCAGCGGGCAATGCAGACTGACGGCCAGCGACTGGCCCAGCAGTTCGTTCAGCGTTTCGACGCGCCGGACGCCGAGCGCTTTGTCGTAGCCGTCGGGCTTGTAGGGATCGTAGAAGGCCACGTCCATGCCGAACGCTTTGCCGCGCACGGCGCAAGCCGTGCCGATCCGACCGAGGCCCACGATTCCCAGCGTCCGGCCCCGCAGCCGAGCCAGCGGGGCGGAGACCGCATACGTCCATTCCTCCCTTCCTTCTCGCAGCCGGGAGTTGGCGAGATGGATGCCGCGCGCGAGCGACAGCAGCATCCCGATCGCTGAATCGGCCACGTCCTCCGTGCCATAGTCGGGCGTGTTGGCCACCGGAATGCCGCGCTCGCGGGCGAAGGCGTGGTCGACGTTGTCAAAGCCCACCCCGCCGCGGACGATGATCCGGCATTTCTCCAAACGGCCGATCGTTGCCGGGGTCAAGCTGATTAAGTGATACACAATGAGGGCGTCGGCCTGTTCGATTCGTCCCGCCAACTGCGCCTCGCTTCGGGCGCGCAGGGCCGTGACCCGCGCCACGTCGCCCAGCGCCTCGCGTTCCGGCGCCAGATCGTCGTCAATCAGGTCGGTGATCACTACGTGGTATGGAACGCTCATGAGCGTGTCCCTCCGCTTGGTTCATTCAGAGACGGCGGCTCTTTTTTCCAGAAGACCAGCCGGTTGATGCGCGGGCGGAGGTCCCAGCCCGCCGGCGCGAGAGGAACGACGGCGGCCACAGTCAGCCCGCGCCTCAGCCGAGCGACGAATCTCATCATTGCTTGTCCTCTTTGGGACGACCTCGGGCCGCACAGCTCCCGCCTCTGGGCAGGGGCGTGAACCCAGGATATGCCGTTTCCGAAAAAACGCAAGTCGCCCCTTAGAAGGTCCGATGCCCGATGCCCTGTCTCTACGTTCAACCTGGTTGAGTCGCTTGAGTTCGTAGCGACGGCTTCAGCCGTTTTCCTGGCGCCGCGCGAGACTTGCGGCGGCACGGCGCTGGCCCTTCCGCCGAAACGCACGTCCTCGTGATCTTCAGATGCCCCGAGGCGCCCTTACAACCGGACCGAATTGCCGCTCGCGATGGACTTCGCCATCGCGGCCATGATCCTCTGCACGACCAGCCCGTCCTCGGCCGTGCACGGCGACTTGATCTCGCCGCGCACGAGCCGCGCGAACTCGATCAGGTTCTGGCGCAGAAGTTCCATGCGCGGCGGACCCGGAAGGTTCTCCTCTTTCGCCTGCTCCTTGGTGCCGTGCAAGGCCCATGTGACTTTGTCGTAGACCCAGTTCCCGCCGGAAATCAGCATCTCGCCGTTCTCGGCGTAGACCTTGACATACATGGGCACATTGAAGGCCTGGGTGGCGATGCCCCCGCCGTTGACCACTGCGTGCGAGCCGCCCTCGAATTCGATGGCCAGCGCGGCCGAGTCGATCCCCTTCCCGTTGCCCTTGAAACTGCGCCCCAGCGCGAACACCGCCGTCGGCTTGCCGGCCAGGAAGCAGACGGTGTCGAGAATGTGGCAGCCGCACTCGGTGAACCAGCCGGCTTCCACGTCCTCATCCCACGACCAGTGGCCCTTGGGCGGGTTCCACTGGGTCTGCAGTTCGGCCGTCACGCTCAGCGGCTTGCCCAAGGGGCCGGCGAGCAGTTCCTTCGCGCGCTGCATGGCGGGGTGGAAGCGCAGGGGGTATTCCATCATGAACGGGATTCCGGCTTCCTCGGCGATCCGCGCGAACAACTCGGCCTGCGCCAAGTTGTTCGCCATCGGCTTCTCCACGAGAACCGGCACGCCGCGTTTCGCCGCGGCCCGCAGGAGCGGCTCGCGCCATTTCGGCCGCACGGCCACGTCCACGGCGTCGATCTCCGCCTCCTCGATCATTTTCACCCCGTCGGCGTAGCCGGCGGCGCCGATGGAGGCGGCGTACTCCGCTATCGGCTTCTTCTCTCCGGGAACCAGAGGGGCGTTGTCCGCCACCGCCGCGACGCGGATGCCCTCCAAGTTCGAGATGGCCAGCACGTGCTTCTTTCCCCAACCCAAGCCAACGATGCCTACTGTGACTTCTTTCATGTCGTCTCTCCCCGGTTGGAAATTGGTGGTTCGTGGTTCATGGACATAGTGGACGTAGTGGACGTAATGGACGTGGTGGGCGTGGTGGTTGGTCGCGCATCTCGCCATCGAGCCCTTCATCCAGTGCGCCGTCGATACCCCCGAACGCTTCCTGAAACTGAAGGAGAAGATCGGCTCCCCGGCGCTTGCCATCAACCTCGATCTGTGCAACTTCTTCACCTACGAGGATATGTGGCGTCCGGCCGAAGCGCGAGAATCGAATCAATAAACGGGGAAGAGAGAGAATGAACCCTATGCTGATCGCCGCCCTGGACCTTAGCAGCTCAAGGGATTCCAGCCGGGCGATTACCCGCATGTGACCGAGGCATACGGCGGGGCGAAGAGCGAGATCCCGTCATCCAAGATCTGCGCGTTGTTTGTGCGCGACTCGAATTGACTGGCGCCCCGTGGCCCCGTTGCATCCATACTTCACGAAAGTGGAATAGGGGAATAATGACATGCAAACGAACTCCCGTAGAGTGAGAATCGGCTTCATCGGCGCGGGGAGCATGGGCCAGTGCGCCCACCTGCGCAACTACGCGTCCCTGCGCGAGTGCGAGGTCGTGGCGCTGGCGGAATTGCGGCCGAAGACCGCCGCGGCCGTGGCGCGCCACTACGGCATTCCGCGCGTCTACAAGGACCACACCGAGTTGCTGGCCAACGCCGAAGTGGATGCGCTGGTGTGCATACAGCCCTTCACGCGCCACGGCGTGCTGCTGCCCGAGCTGGCCCGCGCCGGCAAGCCCCTGTTCATCGAGAAGCCGCTCACGAGCAACGTGGCCTGCGCCGACACGATCCTGAACGCCCTGCGCGAGCACAACACCTGGGTCATGCTCGGCTATCACAAGCGAAGCGACCCGGCGGTCATCTATGCCAAAGCCGAAATCGACCGGCTGAAGGAATCCCGCGAGCTTGGCGCTCTTACGTATGTGCGCATATCCATGTCGAGAGGGGAATGGATCGCCGGGGGCATGTTCGATCTCATCAACGAAGGCGAGCCAAAACTTAATCTGGACGTCGAGCCGCGGCCCGCGGACATGGATGAGGCGACGTTCAAGCAGTGGTGGGCTTTCATCAACTACTTCATCCATCAGGTGAATCTTCTGCGGCACTTTCTCGGCGAGCCTTACCAGGTCACGCACGCCGATCCTTCCGGAGCGCTCTTCGTCGGCCGAAGCGCGAGCGGCGTGCCCTGCGTAATCGAGATGGGCCCCTACAAGACGACGGTCGACTGGCAGGAGTCGATCCTGGCCACGTTCGAGCATGGGTATGTCAAGGTGGAACTGCCGGCGCCGCTCGCGATCAACCGCTCGGGTCGGGTGGAACTGTTCCGCGATCCCGGCAAGGGCGCGACGCCGGAAACCTCGGTTCCCCAGATGCCTTACGTTCATGCCATGCGCCAGCAGGCGATCAACTTCATCCGGGCGGTGCGAGGCGAAAGCCCGCCTCTCTGCGGCGCGGAAGAGGGCGTCGAGGACCTGAAGGTCGCACGGGACTATGTGCGGCTCATAACGGGGAAGTAGCGCACATGCGAGTCTGGAGCCTCTGGGGCCGCTTGTTTGCCGGATCGCGGCCCCTTACATGCCAAAACAAAAGGAGCGCAACAACATGCCGGTCAAATTCCGCAAGACGCTGATCGCCGACGAACGGTACGAGGCGGCGGGTGTGTTGGACGTGAACAACGACGGGGCGCCCGACATCGTCTCGGGGGCCTTTTGGTATGAAGGGCCGGACTTTCGCAAGCGCCACTTCATGGGCGAGGTCCAGGCCGTGGGCGAGTACTACGACGACTTCTCCTGCATCCCGCTGGACGTGAACGGCGACGGCTGGATCGACGTGGTCACCGGCGGCTGGTTCGGCAAGTCCATCCGCTGGCGCCAGAACCCGGGCGATCCCGACAAGCAGTGGACCGACCATATCATCGCCGAGACAGGCAACGTCGAAACAACGCGCGCCTGGGACGTGGATGGCGACGGGCGGATCGAGATCGTGCCCAACACGCCGGGCAAGCCGTTGGTCGTCTACAAGCTCGTCGTCGACGCCGCGGGAAAGGGCACGGGCCGGTTCACGTCGCACGTAATTCGCAAAGAGAAGCAAGGGCACGGGCTTGGCTTCGGCGACATCAACGGCGACGGGCGCGGCGACCTGGTGTTGCTCAACGGCTGGCTCCAGGCCCCGCAAGACGGACTGAAGGGCGAATGGATCTGGCGCCCCGAATTCGACCTCGGCCACGCCAGCGTTCCCATCCTCGTCGCGGACGTCAATGGCGACGGCTTGAACGACATCATCGTCGGACAGGGGCACAACTACGGCTTGCACTGGTGGGAACAACAGCGCGGTCCGGACGGCAAGCGAACATGGATTCAACACGTCATCGACCCGGACAACAGCCAGTATCACGACATGCAATGGGTCGACATCGACGGCGACGGCCGCGGCGAGCTGGTCACCGGCAAGCGCTACCGCGCTCATTGCGGGAAGGACCCCGGCGCGTTCGATCCCGTGGGCATCTACTACTTCAAGTGGACCGGCGAAGGCTTCGTCAAGCAGGTCGTCGACTGGGGCCCGACGCGCGTCGGGACCGGCTGCGGCATCCACTTCGCCGTGGCGGACCTGACCGGCGACAGCAGGCTGGACATCGTGGCTCCGGGCAAGGACGGGCTTTACATTTTCTTCAACGAAGGCGCCCAATAGGGTGTGCATAGACCCATTCGGCGAAATGCCCCGCGAAGAAGAGGCCGACTGCGCGCAAGGAGGACGGAAGTGAAGGCGCTGAAGCTGGATGGGCAGGGAAAAGTGCGCATCGTTGAGGCGCCCGAGCCGACGCCCGGTCCCGGACAGGTGGCGATCCGGACGCGGATGTCGGCCCTGTGCGGCAGCGAGATGGGCCGGTTCCGCGGCGCCGGGATGGGAAAAGGCAACTCGGGCCACGAAGGCATGGGCATTGTGAGTCGCGCCGGGGAGGGCGTGACCCGCGTGAGGGTCGGCGACCGCGTGGGCGTGTCGGCCATCGCGGGCTGCGGTCGGCCCGAGTGCGAACGTTGCCGCGCCGGGCAGTCGACGTGGTGTCCTGACCGCAAATTCTACGGCAGCATGCACGCCGAGCAATTCCTGGCCGCCGAGATGGGTTGTCTGCCGCTGCCGGAGGACGTTGCCGACGACGTAGGCGCGCTGATCACGGGCGACGGGCTCGGCGTCCCATACCACACCAGTTTGAAACTCGCGGGCGATGACATTCGCACGATCGCCGTGTTTGGCCTCGGCCCCATCGGGCTGGGCAGCGTGCTGCTGCAGGCCTGGCTCGGCCGGCGGATCATTGCTGTCGACCTGTCTGCCGAACGGTTGGCCCTTGCGGGAAACCTGGGGGCGGCGCTGACGGTCGACGCCGGCGCGCAAGACCCCGTCGAGGCCATCAAGGCGGCCACGGACGGCCAGGGGGCCGACGCCTGCCTCGAGGCGGCCGGCGTGCCCCAGACCGCCAGGCAGTGCTTCAAGGCCGTGCGCACGGCTGGGCTGGTCGCGTTCAACGGCGAACAGAAATCGGTCGAGTTGTCGCCGAGCGAGGACTTCATTCGCCGCGACGTTCGCGCCGTGGGTTCGTGGTTCTTCCAGGTGGGCGAGTATCCCGAAATGCTGCGCCTCTATCGCGACGGCCTGCCGGTGAAGTCCCTGGTCACCCACGTGTTCCCGTTCGAGCGCGCCCAGGAGGCCTTCGACAGCTTCGCC
Organism: Candidatus Sumerlaeota bacterium; assembly: GCA_026398515.1. Taxonomy (GTDB): domain Bacteria; phylum Sumerlaeota; class Sumerlaeia; order JAPLSS01; family JAPLSS01; genus JAPLSS01. The sequence continues at coordinate 10,848 of JAPLSS010000532.1, forward strand.
GCTGGCGCCACGGGCAAGGTTCTGCTTCGCTACGAGGCTCGATGAATGCCGAGCGGCAGCCCCGGTCGCCAGGCCGCTCCACCCGTTGTGAAAGGAGCATGGATATGCAAGCCAAGACCGTGACCGAACTCAAGACCGCCCGTCGCAACGTTCGCGCCTTCGGCGAAGCGGCGTTGGAGAAAGGACGCGGCGTGTTGCGCCTGGCCCCCAACTGGGTCCCGCGTTCGTTCCTGCACCCGGGCAAGCGCTTGAAACTGCACCCCGACGACCTCTACGCCTACGGGCTGAGCCGCGGCGGCATCGACGAACGGTGGTTCGCCTCGACGACCGAGGCCGCGAACGAGGGCCGGCGACCGGACGAGGGCCTCAGTTACGTGGTGTTCGAGGACACGCGCGCGCTCCTGCGCGACGTGGTCGGCGAACTCCGGGCGGCCGTCGTCGGAGACGAGATCTGGGCCAAGTACCGCCGCTGGCCCGTCTACAGCAAGTTCTTCGACAACATGGGGCCGATCCCTCATCACTTGCACCAGAACCAGCGGCAAGCCGAACTCGTCGGGCAGGACGGCAAGCCCGAGGCCTACTACTTCCCCAAGCAACACAACAACGTCGGCAACAACTTCCCGTACACCTTCTTTGGCCTGGCCCCGGGCGCCACCAAGGCCCAGGTGCGCCAGTGCCTCGAGGACTGGGGCCGCGGCGACAACGGCATCCTGGACCTGTCGCAGGCCTACCGGCTCAAGCCGGGCACGGGCTGGCTCGTGCCTCCGTGCGTGCTGCACGCCCCGGGATCGTTGTGCACCTACGAACCGCAGTGGGGCTCGGACGTGTTCGCCATGTATCAGAGCTTGGTCGAGGGACGCGAAGTGCCGTGGTCGCTGCTGGTCAAGGACGTGCCGCCCGAGAAGCATAACGATCTCGACTACCTCGTGGACATGCTCGACTGGGAGCAGAACACCGATCCGAACTTCAAAGCCAACCACTACCTGGAGCCGGTCCCGGTGGCCGACACGGCGGCCGAGGGCTGCGTGGACCTGTGGATCTGCTATGGGCGGGTGGACGGATGGCAATGCGTGACCGCGAAGGAACTGACAGTCGCCCCCGGCGTCCGATGCGCGATCAAGGACAACGGCGCCTATGGGCTGATCACCGTCCAGGGCGAAGGCCGAATCAACGGCGTTCGGCTGGATTGCCCAAAACTGATCCGATTCCACGACCTGACGCAGGACGAAGTCTTCGTGGTCGAAAGCGCGGCCCGAGCGGGAATGGTCTTTGAGAACACGTCCGACACCGAACCCCTCGTGGTCCTTCGTTACTTTGGCCCCGAGGTGAACCCCGATGCGCCGGAGAAGGAGACCGTGCGATGACCCACCCACATCCAAACACGTTCCCCAAGCTGCACAACGCCGCCTGGCCCGGCGTCGTGGGAAAGGGCGACGGCGGCGAACCGCCGATCGACCTCGACACGATGCTCGACCTGACCGCCGCTGCCGAGGTCGACGGCGTCAAGTTCGACGGCGTCGACCTGTTCCTGTTCGCGCCGCATGTCGATATTGACTCGTCCTCGGACGACCTCAAACGCCTGGCCGAGAAAGTCCAGAGCCGCGACCTGGCCATCGGGTTGGTGGTCGCGCCGGTCTGGGCGCCTACGGGCGGCGGCTCGGCCATGGGCGGCGCCGAGGAGCGCCGGCGTTTCCTGACCCAACTGCGCAAGGGGTGCCGGATCGCCGGGGAGCTGCGCAAGCTGGGCGTTCGCCCCCACGGGATCGTGCGCATCGACTCGGCGGGCGATCCCGGCGCCTGGGCGCAAGACCCCGAGGGGAACACGAAGCGCATCGCCGAAACCTTCCGCGAGGCCTGCTTGATCGCCGCGGACCACGGCGAGCGCCTGGCCGCCGAGGGCGAGATCTGCTGGGGCGGCATGCACTCCTGGAAGGAAATGGTCAAGGTGCTGGAAAGGGTCGGCCGCCCCGAAACACTCGGCTTTCAGGCCGACATGGCCCACACGATGCTTTACCTCCTGGGCTACAACGCGCCCGACTCGCGCATCCTCCCCGACGACGTGGACCTCTCGGACAAGAACGCGCTCGACGCAGGGCTGCGCCAACTCACCGCCGCCCTTCGGCCCTGGACCGTCGATCTGCACATCGCCCAGAACGACGGCACGGTCAAAGGCGCCGGTTCTCACGACAAGACCGGACGACACTGTCTGCCCAACGACCCGAATGGCAAGCTCGACATCCCGCGCCACGCCGGGTTCTGGCTGCGCGAGGCCGACGGCGCCCTCACCAAAGCGTGCAAAAGCATCTGCTGGGACGGATGCATGTTCCCCAACGAGGTTATGATGAAACCCGAAACCTGGAATAGCATTCTTGCGGCGATGATCGCCGTCCGCGACGCCCATGGGTGGCGGGAGGAGTAGTCCGAACACCGGTTCTACGCGTTCCACACGTCCTGCCATTCCCCTCGAAGGAGTCTTTGTCATGAAGGACCTTAATATCGGGTTGATCGGCTACGGGTTCATGGGGCGCGCCCACTCGAACGCCTACCGACAGGTCGGCGCCTTCTTCGATCTCGAATTCCAGCCGCGCCTCGCGTGCGTGTGCGGCCGCAATGAAAAAGCGGTCAGCGCCTTTGCCCGGCAATGGGGCTACGCCTCGCACACCGCCGACTGGCGCGAGATCGTCGGGCGCAAAGACATCGACTTGATCGACATCTGCGTCCCGAACCACTTGCATGCGGAGATCGCCGTCGCGGCGGCACGGGCGGGCAAGATGATCGTCTGCGAGAAGCCCCTGGCGAGGAACGTGTCGGAGGCGAAGGACATGGTTGCGGCGGTCGAGGCCGCCGCCGTGCCGAACCTGGTGTCGTTCAACTACCGCCGCGTCCCGGCGGTGACCTTCGCGAAGAGGCTGATCGACGAGGGCAAGTTGGGACGGATCTTCCATTACCGCGCCAACTTCCTGCAGGACTGGACGATCTCGCCGGATGTGCCGCAGGGCGGCGCCGCGACCTGGAGGCTGGACGTGAAAGCGGCCGGGAGCGGGGTGACGGGCGACTTGCTCGCGCACTGCATTGACACCGCCCTGTGGCACAACGGCCCGATCACACGCGTCAACGCCATGACCGAGACGTTCATCAAAGAACGCGTCCACGCCGAAACCGGCGAGAAACAGGCCGTCGGGATCGACGACGCCTGCACGTTCTTCTGCCGGTTCGCCAACGGCTCGCTCGGAAACTTCGAAGCCACGCGGTACGCGCGCGGGCACAAGGCGCTCTACACCTTCGAGATCAACGGCGAACACGCCTCGATCCGCTGGAACCTGCACGATTTGCACCGGCTCGAATGGTTCGACCACCATGACGCCGGCCGCGAGCGAGGCTGGCGCTCGATCCACGTCACCGACCACGACGGCAGTCAGCCCTACATGGACCATTGGTGGGTGCCGGGACTGCAGATCGGCTACGCGGAGTCGTTCGTGCACCAGGCGGCGGACTTCCTGGCCGCCGCGGCCAAGGGCGAGCCCTGCTCGCCGACGTTCCGCGAGGCGCTCCAGACGCAAAAGGTTTGTGAAGCCGTGCTCGCATCCGCACGCCAAGGCCAGTGGGTCGATGTGCCCGAGTAAGAAAACGGCGTGTCGGGCGAGCCCAGAATTCGCAAATCCGGGTAGAGTAGAGCGCAGGCGCGGGTGTGTTTAGGTCAGCGGCTTCCGGTGTGTCGACCGTTTCCGGTGGCGTGGCAAAGAGCCGTCGGACCCTGCATCCCGTTTCCTGCGCCCCCTCATCGAACCGTGCGTGCGGTTTT
>JAPLSS010000791.1 GCA_026398515.1 Candidatus Sumerlaeota bacterium
GCCGTCGCCGGCGGCGCCTTTCTCGCCCGTGGGCGGCTTGAGGATCGAGCTGGCCAGAAAATCGGCGCGCCGATTCTGTTCGCGCGGAATGGCGCTGAGCGAGAAGCGCTCGAACTGCCGGCGCATTTTGACCGCCTGGCCCACCAACCGCGCCAACTCCGGCTTCTTGATCTTCCACAGGCCGCTGACCTGGTTGACCAGCCGTTCGCTGTCGGAGAAGAAGCGCGCGCTGCGTTTGCCGAAGCGCAGGAGGGTCTCCATCGCGGCGATCAGCGCGCGGTACTCCGCTACGTTGTTCGTCGCCACGCCGATCGAATGGCACTGTTCATACAGCGGATTCCCATCCGAGTCGGCGATCACGTAAGCGGCGGCCGACGGGCCGGGGTTGCCCTTGCTCGCGCCGTCGAGGAAGACCTTGACGTGCGAAGCGGCCTTGAGCGCTTCGACATCCTGCTTCATCGGGGCCTTGCGAGCCTTGGGCGCCCCCGATTCCGGCGCGGCCAGAAACTCCTTGTCCAGCGCGCGCAGCAGTTCGGCCATCTCGTGAAACGCGCGGCGCATCGCCGGCTCTTTCATGTCCTTGAAGTAGATGATCAGTTTCGGGACGTCGCCATCCTCGGTGGCCAGCACGTCGAGAAGCCGGTACGCGGGGACCGACGTGCCGGCGATCAGCTGTTGCTTCTTGAGCAGTTTGCGCAGTTCGGGAGAAAGCGACGGAGAGGGCATAGAGAGTCGTCTCTTGAGTTGGTATAGAAGCGAAATAGCCACGAAGAGGCACAAGAAACACAAGAGGACCTTGTCTGTCTTTTGTGTCTTTTGTGCCTCTTCGTGGCTAATCCTCTCACTCAAAACGGCCGCCGCGCCAGGCTGAACGACTGCGCGGTGGGGCCGCCGGGCTGTTGCGCGGCCAGCCAGACCGCCAACGGCGCCACCTCGTCGGCCGACTTGACCCGCTCGCTGTCGGCGAAGGGCGGCGGCGCGCCAGGTTGCGACCAGGCGACGTTCGGCCGCGTGGCCACCGGACCCGGGACCAGTTCGTTCACGTCGACCCCGTGAGGCCAGACCTCCATGGCCAGGCAGCGCGTGACCATCCACAGCGCCGCCTTGGCCGCGTTATAGGACGAGCCGCCGGCGCGCGCCTGATGGCCCATGCCCGAGCCGACGTTGATGATGCGCCCGCCGCCGGATTCGATCATCAGCGGCAGGAGCGCCTGGCAGACGTGATACACGCCGACGACGTTGAGGTGGATCGTTCCGATCCATTTTTCCGGATCGCTCTCCAGGATCGTCCCGTGCTCCAGGGAGCCGCCGGCGTTGTTGACCAACACGTCGAGGCGCCCGAACGCCTCGCGCACGCGCGCCGCCATCGCCCGGACGGAGTCGCGGTCCGTCACGTCGGTTTGAACGGCCAACGCGCGCCGGCCCAGGGCGCGAATTTCCCCGGCCGCGGCGTCGATTTCCTCTTGCGTGCGCGCCGCGACGGCGACGTCGGCGCCTTCGCGGGCGAACGCCACGGCGATGGCCCGTCCGATGCCGCGCCCGCCGCCGGTGACTACAGCGATCTTCCCCGCTAATTTCATGGCCGATCCTTTGCCGTTGCGATGAGATGATTCCGCTAAAATCCCATCCGGCGTTTCTAGAGTCAATCTCTTCGGGGAATGGATTCGCCCCGCGTCGGCTTCTCGTTGAATCCACGCTTGCCGCCGCGATCTTCCCATGCGTACTATGCGAGCGACTTCTCCTTCAGAAAGGATCTTGGTATGACGTGCCCGCGTAAGAAATTCCCGCTTCTCGTCCTTGCTCTCTTCGCTTCATGCGCGTGTTGGGCGGCCCCCATGCCCGCCGCGGACCTGGATTCCCCCTACGGCATCTGCGGCCACATGTCATGGCTCTCGCCGGAGGAGGCCGAACGCACCGCCCAGATGATGCAGGACATGGGCGCGAAGTGGGTCCGTTCCGCGTTCAGCTGGTCGGAGTGCAAGGGCGAGTCCGGCGGCTACGATTGGTCGAAGATGGACCAAGTGCTCGACACCTGCGAGCGCCACGGCCTGCAATACCTGCCGCTACTGGGCGGCATGCAAAAGCCGAAACACGCCTGCGAGAACCTGGAGGAATGGACGGCGTTCGTCCGCGCCGGCGTGCAGCGGTACGGGGAGCGCCTTCCCTACTGGGAGGTCTGGAACGAGCCGAACCTGGAGAAGTACTGGGGGCGCGAGCCGTCGCCGGGCGATTACATGAAGGCGCTCAAAGCGACGTATGCCGCCGTCAAAGAGGCGAATCCGAACGCCACGGTCACGAGCTGCGGCTTCGCGTACAATCAGAAAGCGCTGGACTATATTCGCGAATGTTATCAGAACTGGTTGAAGGACGCGTGCGACATCTTGAACGTGCACATCTACGTCTGGGGCAGCACGAAGACGCTCGACGAAGCGGCCGCGGCCATGATGCGGAAGATGGCCGACCTCAAGGCGTTGATGAAGGAATTCGGCGACGCGGAGAAGCCGATCTGGGTCACCGAAACCGGCTGGCCGTTGGCCGCCCCCGTCCTGTTCGACGCGCGGGGATTCGCCCCGGCCGCGCTCGAATGGGCGGGGGAGAAAGTCCTGGGCCCATCGAAAGCGCCCTGGCCACTGGAAGTCTGGAAAGTAACCGGCCAGCCGGACACGGTCGACGACGCCGACGCGCTGCTGCGGAGTTTCAGCGGAAACCCGAAGTTCGCCGCGCGGGCCGCCGAGTTCTCCGAGGGCGCTGCCAGCCTCCAGTTCCCCCGGACCCAGATCGTCGTCATTCCCACGGGCAACGCGTTTCCGCCCGACATCGTTCCGGCGTTGGAGCGCTTCTGTACGGACGGCGGGCTGGTCGTGCATTTCGGCGGCATTCCGTTCTACCAGACCCTGAGCAAAACCGACGGAACGTGGGAAACCAAGGGCGCCGGCAACCAGTGGCGCGAGCGCTTCGGCGTCCGGTTTCTCGCGTTCTTCACCGACAAGACGATCCCCAAGGAGATCCGCGCGCTTCAGCCGGCGCCGGATCTGAAAGGCGACCTGTCGGCGTATCTTGCGGGCGAGCGGTTTCTCGACGTCGCGGCGAAGGCCCAGGGCGTGAAACTGACCCCGTGCGTCGAGTGCAAGGCGCCGGACGGGAGGGCGCTGTATCCGGCGGCGCTGTTTACCTATAGCGATCGCAAGGGCGGCTTTTTCTCGTCGACCTTCAAGGAGCAGCGCGGCGGCGCGACCGAAGAGTATCAGGCGCGGGCCGTGCCGCTGGCCTATCGCACGCTTCGCGAGGAGGGCGCCGCGAAGGTGTTCTGGTATGAGTTCCGCACCGTTCGCCCCGGCGCCGGCGAGGGCGAGTTCGGACTGGTGAACAAGGACTTCTCGCCCAAGCCGGCGTACGAGGCATATAAGAAGATGACGAGCGCCGCGGGGAAATAGGCGATAGATGAAGTCAGAATAATGGCGTCAGAAAGGACGTGAACGGGGTTGCATAAGCGGCGATGGCGAAGATGACTGCCGCGGAAAGCGACACCATAAGCCATATACGCGCGCGCTTTGTCATCACGGCAGGGGCTCCGTGCGCCATGGCCAAGGCGAACTGATCAGTTGCGGCGAAGTATGGAGTCCCGCCTTTAGGCGGAATGCCTGCAATGGCGGATGATTCCTCGAACAACGATTCCGCCTAAAGGCGGGACTCCATACTCCCGAGTTTCCGGCGCCGACTGTTCGGTCGCCGCCTTACGTCTGATCATAGTCCGTCAGCGGGCGATACCAGATGTTGCGGAACCGCACGGGGTTCTTGTGGTCCTGGAGGACAAGCGGGCCGACCGGCGGATGCGGCTGGTATTGCGCCAGTTTTCGGTGCTGCGTCGGCCCCTGCAGTTCCTTGTCGTGCTGCGCCAGGACGCCGTTGAGGATGATCGTCACCCGCGCCGGGCTGACGAGGCGCGCGCCGTCGAACCGCGGAGCGATCCAGACGATGTCGTAGGTCTGCCATTCGCCCGGCTTGCGGCAGGCGTTGACCAGCGGCGGGTATTGGCCGTAAATGGCGCCGGTCGTCCCGTCGGCGTAGGTCGGGTTGTCATAGCAGTCGAGAACCTGGAACTCGTAGAGGCCCATGAGGAAGACGCCGCTGTTGCCCCGGCCCTGGCTGTCGCCTTCGACCTTCTCCGGCGTGGCGAATTCGACGTGCAACTGGCAATCGCCGAATGGCGCCTTCGTTTGGATGTTGCCGGTGGTCGGGACGACCTCCATGTAGCCGTTCTCGACCTTCCACTGGGCAGCGCCGCCGCCCTTGCCAATCCAGCCCGACAGGTCTTTGCCGTCGAACAGGATCACCGCGTCCGACGGCGCCTTGCCCGCCTTGTCCTGCGCGCTTTCGGTTCCCGGCGCGACGATGCGCGGCTGCGGCCGATTGCTGTCGTGCACCCGCCACTTCGATCCCGGGATCACCGGCGTGTCGTCATATCCCACTTTGCCGTTCATGCGATTTCATCCCCTTGTTGAAATGGAGTCGCCCGCTCGATCCGCCGCGGGCCAGCGCGCGTATTGTGGCGGGCGGGAAAGCCATGCACAAGGAAATGATGCGGCGCCCCCTTGCTTGATGTCGCGGCCGAATTCACACTTTACGCAAAGCGCTTTCCATGTCAAACTTTGCTTTACTTTTTCAGGGCTGGAGGAATGAACATGCCTGTTGCCACCATATCCAGCAAGGGCCAGATCACTCTGCCCGTGTCCTTGCGGCGAAAACTGGGATTCAAGCCCCATGACCGCGTGTCCGTGGAGTCTGAAAATGGCGCTATCGTCATCAAGCCGGTCGTCGATTTCTTCAGTTTCCGGGGAGTGTTGGGCAAAGCCGGCTCTCTGGAGGCGGAAAAGCGCGCCATGATGCGAGCGGTGGCCGACCATGTCTTGGGGAAGCGACGATGAAGACGGTCTTCGTGGACTCCAATGTTTTTCTACGCTTCTTCGCGCGCGATGACGAAGGGCAGGGCGCTCAGGCCGACGCCCTGTTTCAGCAGGCCGCCGCAGGGAAGATCGATCTCATCACTGGCCCCCCGGTTCTCTTCGAGGTTGCGTGGACCCTACGCTCCTACTATCGGACGCCGCGCGAGAGAATATTGGAATTCCTGGCTGGGATTCTGGCGCTTTCGGGAGTTCGCGTAGTCGATGGCTCCATTGCGGAGGAAGCCGTCGCGCTGGCGCGGCAAAGCGGGCAGGAGTTCGCCGACGCCTATATCGCGGTCAGCGCGCGCCGCGCGGGCGCCGAAGCCGTCGCGACGTTCAACCGCCGGGATTTCGAGGCGATGCAGGCGCCGATCCTCGAGTTCTGACTTCACCGCATCACCAGGACTTGGGTTTCAAATGGCTCCAACGACACGGGGACTTCCGCCGGCGCCTGGAGCCACTTCTGAACTTCCGTGCGATCGGCCTTGTAGAGCGTCGCCGACTTCTCCTGCCCGCCGAGTTTCACCGCGGCCTGTTGGGGATTGGCCGTGGCGTTGACGAGCACGGTCCCCAGGGAGCCATCGGCGGCCTGAAAGCTCCCGGCGACGACGGCCGGCGCCGCAATCGTCATTTTACTGACCGGCTTGCGGTCCGGCCTCAGGGGCTGGCCTTTCGCATCGTCGCGATAGAAGGGGAGAGCCACGTCGGCGCACCGGATCGCCGGCGGGCGGCGCGCCGCGCCCAGGGACAGATACTCGGGAAAGCGCGCGTACGGCCAGCAATAGGAGAAGAACGCCTGGGCCACCGTCTTGTGCCACGCGTCGCTCGCCTCCAACCGCACGTCGAGCATGAATGGTCCGGGAATCAGTCCGCGAACCACGTTCTGGGCCAGCGCATAGCAGCGCATCTCGGCCGGCGGCTGGGCTTCCTTCGATCCCTGCCCCTGGACGCACGCGGCGCCGATGGCGGTGACGTATTCGTGGTACAGATAGGAGAACAGGCCCAGGCCGCGAGCGTTCGTGGCGCCTTGATCGATGACGCCGAACTGGCGGCTCCAGTACGTGGCGAAATAGGGGATGGTCAGCTCGCAGCAGTTTTCCGAACTGAGGCCCAGTTCCGGCTGGATGGGTTTGCCTTCCTTGAGAATCTCGGCGCACAGATCGCGGAAGTCGGTCCACATCCAGTTGCCGTAGCCCGGCGGGTGGCCGTGCGTCTTGCTGTAGCAGGGCTGATGCTGCCCGCCGCCGATCTCTTGATCGAAACTGATGATCGGGACGCCGAGGCGCGCCACATCGAGAAAAATGCCGAGGAGCGTTTTCGAGGCCTCGGAGCTGCCGTGGCACAGTTCGGTCGACAGCCCCCGCCAGGCCATGCGCCCCGTGGTGTCGTTGTATCGGTCGATGGTCCAGGGCGTTCCGTCGGCGTTTTGCACGAGCATCTCCTGGCGCCGCTCGAAGTCGGCCGTGTCGTCGAACGCCGGGCCGTTTTGCGTCTGTTGGCGTTTGACGACCCACCAATAGCCCGACATCAAAAAACACGAGCGGTCGCCCTGCGCGCGCAACGCCTCGTTCGCCTTGCGCCAGTCGGCGTCGGAGGGGACGGTGGGGAAGTAGTGGATGCCCGCCCACATGCCCCGGTTCTCCCACCCATAAGGCACGAACATCATGTGCGCCATCGCGCCGCGCGTCCGATAGGCGGCGACCAACTCCGGCAACCTCTCCAGGTCGCGCCCCATCGTGTCGGTCCGCTCGGCTTCGCGGTGCACGTTGCCGACGAACAGGCCGCAGCCCTCCTTGAGAAACGCGGGAACGTCGGAGCGTTCGGCGAGCGTTTTGGCGCACCACGGCTGGCGGACCGCCCAGCGTTTGTAGAGCGCGGCGGCGTCGCGCCAGTCGCCGGCGAACGTGCCGATCACCACGTCGTAGGGGAGCGCCGCCTCCTCGCCGGGGAGTTCCGGTCGCAGGTGTTCGAGCGGCATTTCGACCGACTTGCCGGCGACGGTCCGCACGCCCCATTGCTTGCAGTGGCCGTCGGGGTCGTAGGTGGCGAGATACAGGCCGGCGGTTTTGTTATAGAGGGCGGAGAACTGCACGCACGCCTGGTTCGGATAGAGCGAGACCTTCGTCTGCGTGATTGTCCCCGGCGCCCAGATCTCCGCGCCGTCGCTGAGCGGCAGGGGAGAGAGGAGCCGGTCTTCCCGCGGGTCCTTTCCCAGCGCCGGGGGCGAAACGAATTGCGGGAAGCGGATCGTTTTGACCGCCCAATCGGACGGATTGGCGATGGCGATGCGCAGATGGACCAGCCCGTCGTCATCCGCTTCGGCCGTCACGCTGGCGGCGAGAGGGAGCGCCGGGTGGTCGGCGAAATTGATCTCGAGGCGCTTGTCGCCCTGCGGTTTCACCACAATCTGGCGGAACTCCGAGGCGTCGGCCTCCATCTGCTTCTTTTCGAACGGCTTGCTCAATATGAGGCTGAATAAGGGACGAGACGAATCAGACGCGACGAACGTTTGCCCCGACTCGCGATGCGTGATCTGCGCAATCGCGCCGGTCTTCGAGTCGAACGAAACGGTCGTCGGCCCCGCGGCAAGATCCGCCGTCGGCTTCGCCGCCCCAAACGCGCTCCCCGCCGTCAGGCAGCAGAACCAAAGCCAGGTTACATTCATTACGGTCATGGCATGCCTCCCGGAAACAGAGGTATGGAGTCCCGCCTTTAGGCGGAATGTTTGAACACGGCTCGTGACATTCCGCCTAAAGGCGGGACTACATGCTCCTGGCGCTTCGTTTTCCCGCGGCGGCTTGAGATGAAACAGCGCCGACAGCGAACCGGATAGATCACCACGGAGACAGGGAGGACACGGAGACGCGGACCTCTTGGATCTCGTTCTCCGTGTGCTCCGTGTCTCCGTGGTGAGCAGTCTCTTGGCAGTGAGGTTCGGTTGCGGCGCCGCACCCCAGAGTTTCTGCGTTCCTTGCGTTAATCCGTTCAATCGGCAATCGGCAATCGCCATTCGGCAATCGCCAATCAAGCCTCTTCCTTCGTTTCCTTCTCCTCGCCCTCTTCCACGGCGCCTTCTTTTTTCGGGATTCGCTGCACCAGCAACTTGTCGACCCGCCGGCTGTCCATGTCCACGACCTCGATGCGCAGGTCGCCGCGCTCGAAGGTGTCGGCCACCGCGGGGATGCGCCCCAGGCTGTTCATCACGAAGCCGCCCAGCGTGTCGTAATCGCTCAGGTCGTCGTCGGGGACCGTTTCGAGTCGGAAGAGAAGCCGGAATTCCTCGATGGGCATCATGCCGGAGAGAAGCCACGATCCGTCCTCCCGCTGGACGGCCATGGGTTCGGCCTCCATGGCCTGGGAACGCCGGCCCAGGAGGACCGCCGACGTGAAATCGTCGAGGGTGACGAGCCCGCTCACGCCCCCGTACTCATCGAGAACGACGGCCAGGGTCTGGCGGGTGTTCTTCATGAGATCCAGAACGCGCAAGGCGGGCACCCGTTCGGGCACGAACAGCGGCGGCGTCATCAGCGATTCCAGCTTGGCCGCGGCGGTGGGCGAGTGCCGGTCCCACAGGCTGTCGCGAGTCAACACGCCGACCACCTCGTCCAGCGATTCGCGGCAGACGAGGTAGCACGCGACGCGATTCTCCACGATCTTCTTCCAGTTCTCCTCCGGCGTGTCGTCCAGGTTCAGGAAGGTGATGTCCGGCCGCGGGGTCATGAACGCCGTCACCTGCCGGTCGCCCAACTGCAGCGCCCGCTCGACGATCTCCTGTTCCGTGCGCACCAGCACCCCCGCGTTGGTGGCCTGCTGGATCATGTGCCGCAACTCCTCCTCGGTGACGCCCGGCTCGGTCGTCGCTTTGATTCGCAGCAGTTTCATGGCCCAGCCGGTCGACACGGTGAGAAGCGTCACGGCCGGGGAGCCGATTTTCGACAGGAAGCGCATGGGCCGCGCAAGGATGACGGCGATCCCTTCGGCGTTGCTCAGGGCCATGCGCTTGGGGACGAGTTCGCCGAAAATCAAGGACAGGTAGGTCAGCGGCACGACCACCGCCGCCATCGCGATCGGCTCGGCGTACGGCGCCAGCACGGGGATGGCGTGGAAGACGTCTTCCAGCCGTTTGGCGATGGTCGCGCCGCCGAAGACCCCGGCGAAAACTCCGACCAGCGAGATGCCCACCTGCACGGTGGATAGGAACCGCTCGGGCGACGCCGACAGATCCAGCGCTACGCGCGCGCGTTTGTCGCCTTGGCGCGCCCGCTGTTTCAGGCGCACCTTGCGGGAATAGATGATGGCGACCTCCGCCGCGGCGAAGACGCCGTTGCCCAGGATCAATAGAAGAAGGACCAGGATTTCAATTTCCACTCTCATTGAGCGAATGAATCGCCTCCCGTTCGTGTCGGTTCCGCCGGAAAAACGCTTTGCTCGCGGCCCGCTTTTGCATGGCTTGATGCAAAAGTCGCTCCTTGAGCAGACCTTGCCCACGGATTTTCAGACGGCGAACACGATCTTGACGGGCGTCGGCCCCTTCCGTCAACCGCTTTGGCAAATGGAAAGCGCGACGCAGGTCGGTCCGCGCCGTGGCTCGGCTCCGCGCGCCCGAGCCCGGCCCCATCCCCGATCCCTCATGGAGGCATGCGATTGCCGGAAGCGCCCCGCAGCCCCGGAGGGCGGAGAGGGAAACCCGTCTTGAACGATCCGGTTTCCCCTATTCCGTGGCCCGCGGCTGTTACGGTTCAGATTGAAAATCGAAAATCCAAAATCGGAAATCCCCTACGTTCTCTCCCTCTTGTCCGCCAGGAAATAGCACGCCTCGCAATCGCGCTCGCGGTTGTTGCAGCAGGAATGGAAGACCTGAAACAGGCCCTGCTGCATCGGTTCGCTGTCCAGGAGCGACTTGCCGCGCGCGTCGTCGCCGAACAGGCGGTAGCGCATGAACCGGACCACGTTGTTGCTCTCCAATTGCGGGAACCCCTCGAACCAGCGCCAGGCGAACTCCTCCAGCGCGCGCTCGCCCCGTTTGCGCGCGTAGAGGAGCAGGAGCGGAATCAACGAGTTGAAGGCGATGGAATCGGCGCGGCTGGCCCCGATCAGGCTCATCGGGCGGCCGGCGGGTTTGGCTTCGAAGGTGTAGCGTTGCGCCCAGTAGTCCTCGGGCGCGTCGACGGTCAGCAATTGCTCGACCGCCTTGCGGAAGGCGCGCATCGAACGGGCCCCGGGATCGCCGGGCATGATCAGGCGCAATCGCTCCAGGAACGGCGTGAACAGGTCGAGGCCGCGCGCGGTGTTCGCCACGAAATGCGCGATCCCCGCCAGGCGCCGCGCGGGGAAATTGACGGGCCGCACGTTGGCCTGCCAGCGCCGGGTCGGCGGAATCAGCCGGTCGGCGAAATAGCCGGCGGCGTCGGCCCAGTGGCGGTTGACGCGATTGAGGTATTCCAGGGTCGGCGGGTCGTAATCGCGCGCGAGCGAATCGTCCTTTGGCGCCAGCCCCGCCACGTGGAGAAGAATCGCCTCCATCCGTTCCGCGCGCTCCCGCCCGTCGAATCCGCGCGCCTGGTCGAGCAGTTCCTCGGCGGGCGCCCGTTTCGACAACAGGAAGAAGAGCGCCTTGTTGCCTTTGAACCCCATGGCGGTCATCAGCGCCTGGTAGAGGAGCTGGCCGAAGTTCTCGCCGACCAACTGATCGGCCAGGCGGCGCGTCTTGCCTTCCATGCGCTCGCGTCCGCCGGCGCGAAGAAAGCGGCGCACCAGGCTTTCGTCTTCGGCGACGAAGTAGTCGTGGCAGCGGCCCAGACCGGCCTGGGAATCGTAGGGGTAGTCCTCGGGCGAGAGCGTCTGGCGGATGGCGTCCAGGTCGGGAAAGAGATGGGCGCCCATCTCGAAGCGCTCGATCCGCTGGCCGTTGTGCAGTTCGTCGTCGGCGCGGCCATCGTCGTTCCACAGGCACACGTGCAGCGCGACGGTGTTATAGGCGAAATCGCGCTCGTGGCCGTGGCGGCGCCAATCCGAGGCTTCGACGTGAACTTCGACGTCGCCCTTGACCGCGCGGCCGTCAAGGGAGATTTCGGCGGCGAGGAAGTCCGGCCCCGGCCCTTCGTTCCACCGTCCCGGGTCGAGGATTTGCAGCGGCTTGCCCGAGGCCGTCTTCAGCCCGTCGGCGCGAAAGAGGCGCTCGAACCAGATGGCCTGGGCGAGGCGTTCAGGCACACGTTCGCGCGCGGGCGCGGCGGCGCGTTCCCCTTCGGCCGCCGCCGATCCGACGAACCGCGCGCGCACCGTCTCGCGCAACGCGAGGAACTCGCTCTCCACCGAGTCAGGCATCAGGTCCCTCCCGGTCACCTCGGGTTTCAGACGACGACAATAGGACACAAAAGTCCTATAGGTCCCAAAAGCCGCGCTCTGAACTGCTAAAGTCCAAAATCTTGTTTTTTTGCGAAGATTCTCATGAGACTGCTTTGTAAGCCTTCTCATTGGAGCGCTTGGGGAGATGGATCGGTCGTTCGGTGAATCGTCCTGCCCTTAATCGTCCTGCCTGTGCAAGTCCCGACTCTCAGCACAGCCACAGGCAGGACGATTAAGGGCAGGACGATTCACGGCCACCGATCACGGCCCCCAAGGATTCGCGCCGCCGGATCATTCGGTTGCGGCTTTGCTGCTCTATGCCTACGGCGTTCTCCTCTTCCCGGATAGCCGCTTCCACGCCTCAACCAACTTGCCCCCCGACCCGCGGGCGAAGGGGCCGGGATTGCGATACCAAACGTGGGAGTTGGTCATTTCGTAGCCGATCGGCTCGTCGTGCGCGCGGTCGTCGGGCAGGTAGCCGTGGCAGCCGTTGGTGAACGGCAGGACCCACGCCGGATCGCCCGCCGCGGCTTTCCCCTCCAGGGCGATCTGGGTGAAGATCTCAAACGGCCCGGCGAGCCACTTCAGGGCGCCGACGCGGAACACGGAGACGTCCACGGCCAGCGACGGCTCGCGCCCCGACGCCTTGAGGCGCTGAACGTTTTCCGCCCAGTCCAGAATGCTGCGCGGGATTTTGCCGAGATGCGCCTGCGCCGCTTCGACCGGCAAGCCCAGCGCGGCGGCGCGGCGCGGAGCCTCCTCGGCCGTGCGGGCGATGTCGCTCTTCGCCCGTTCGATTTGCGCGCGCAGCGACTCATCGCTCGGGACCCGAAATCCCATTTCGATTCTCGTCGAAGACCCTTTCAACGTCCTTCCGCGCAGCGCCGTGCGGACGGACAGCGCGGCCATCGCCGCCTCCGCCAGAAGCGCGCCGGTCCGCTCCAGGTTGTCCCAGGGCGCTCCGGGGCGGATGGGGTTGACGTCCCCGCAGGCCCCGTTGACGAAGAGGATGCGCGAAGGATCGAGGCCGGTCTTTTGCGAGAGATGGCGGATCAACGCGCCCGGGTAGTCGGCGGTGATAAGTCGGTTGTCTCCGCTCAACACGACCGGGTGGCAGCTGAAATGCACGATCGCCCCGGCCAGTTCGCCCTTCTTCTTCTCCAACGCCAAGACCTGCAGCCGCTCGTCGAGCGGGCCGGTCCGAACGACCTGCGAGCGGTCTTCCACGTGCTGCAAAGGCATCGAGCCATCCTTGAGCAGCTGGCGCCGATTGTAGGCGACCCCTTCGGCGCGGCTCACGCCCAGCGACAGCGCGACCTCTTCGAGCGCGCGAACGGCGGCCTCCGCGGCGTGGGCGAGTCGTTCCGGCAGCCAGGCGGCGTACGAGTCGCTGGCGGCGAAGCTCGAACCCATCGGCCAGGTGGCCGGCGCGGAGTGCGTGTGCGTGGCATGGATCATGATCGCGTCAGCGTCCAACCCGATTCGTTCACCGACATGGCGGCGAGCGGCCTGGTCCTGGCCCGCGGTCAGTTCCAGAGCGTCGAGGACGAGCAGCAGCAGGCGCTGTCCGTCGCGCTCCAGCGCCAGGCCGCGGCAGAAGAGCGGATCATGGATTCCCATCGACGGCTGGATGCGGTTGGCGAAGCCGTTCAACGGCGCCGGCTCATGGGGGGTGATGTCGACGGCGGAGAATCCGGCGCGCAGTCTCATGGCCAACTCCTTTTCGGAACAGGTCCCGTCGCGGGTTGGGCGAGGGGTTCGGCGGCGGCCGGCGAACGCGGGCGCGGCCGCCAGGCCATCCCGCCGAGGAAGAACACCACGGCGAGGACCGCGCCGCCCACGCCCCACGCCCAGAGGCGATGCCGTATCCATAGGGGGGAGAACCCCTGGGTCACCGACTTCGCGACGCCTTGAACAAGCGCCATGGTCTGAATGTAGGGAGGCCAATATTCGGGAAGGCACGCCACGGCCCCCTGGAACACGACCAGCCTTTCGCCGAAGTCGTCGATTTTCCCCTTGTAGCGGTTGTCGCGCATTTCCAGCCCCAGGTTGTTCCAGGCATAATGGAACCACACAAACTTCGGCGGGATGGCGCTGGACAACTGAATCCACAATCCCCCCGCGGCCAGAACGACGATGCCCGCCTTGCGAACGAGCGTCAACGAGCCGTACCTCTTCAGGATGGGCAAGGCCCCCAGAAGGGCCAATGGGGTTAGCGGCAGGAGAAACCGCGGCCCCCAGCAGGTGCCGCCGGCCCACGCGAACCATTGGGCATAGACCACGAGGAAGATCAGCGTCAGCGCCAGCGCCAGCCGGGCGGCGCGCGGCGATTCGCGCAGGAACGCGGGAAATCCCGCCACGGCCACCAACAGCAGCGGCGAATAAACGAACACGCTTTTGCCCGGCGACAGCAGCAGGCCGAACAACCCAACCGCCAGCGGGGTGGCGAAGGTGGGAACGTCGCCGTAGCCCGCGCCGCGCACGACGAGTTGATAGCCGAGGAACAGCAGGCCCGGCGCGGCGCCGCCGGCGAAATACAACGCCTTTCGCCGCCACTCCCGCCGAACGAGCGGAACCGCCACGGCGATTGCGAAGACCGGCAGGGCGAGGAGGAAAAGAACGTTGTTCGACGGCAGCAAGCCCGCGAACAGGCCGCACCACGCGGCGTCGCGCGGACGGCGTCCCAAGGCGTGGAAGTACGCCTGAAGGAGAAGGAGAGCGGTCACGGGCTCAGTGAAGTTGTCTTGAACATAGGGAAGGAAGATCGTGGAAAAGCCCAGCCCGGCCGACAGCGCGAAGGCCAGGCGGGGAGAGCCCCCCAGCCGCAGGACGCAGAAGTAGAAGGTCAGGGCGCACAGCGCCGTGACCAGCGGACTGAACCAAAGCATCCAGGCGAGCACGACCCGGTTGAACGGCGTCTCGGGCGCGGGCGCGAATCGCGCCACCTTGGCGGCCGCCGTGGAGCGCGAGCCGGGAAACAGCGCCGCCGCCGCGCGCAACGGGAGCGCCAGCAAGGGATGAAGAAACCCGTAGCGCGAATACTCTTTTCCCTTGAACGGCTGCCATTGCCCATGGTCATCGAGGAATCCGACGCGGAAGCCCCTCCCGTGAAATAGATTGTCCGTCGTCAAGATGCGGGCCATTTCGTCCTCGGTCGCCAGGTTGTCGCCGACGTAGACCAGCGAATACCCCGACAGCAGCAACCCCATGAGCAGCCACGCGCGCCACGCGATCTCCCGGCGCGGCGCGGAGCCAAACGGCGCGGATTCCGACGTCATGAACAAAGCCTTTCCGATTGAGGTCGAACCCTCTAGCGACACAAAGGGCGGAAGGATACGCGCGAGGAACTCGAATGGCAAGAGCCGGAACTGCTTGCGGAATTGCTTGCGTTTTCGCGGGGCGTGTAGCTGGTTGGACCCATGAAGCGCGTGTTCTCCTTCGTCTTCGCGACGCTCGTTCTGGCCAGCGCGGCGACGTACCTGGCCTCGCCGGACCTGGGCGCCGGGGTCCCCGTCCTGTATTGGGTCACCGATCCCAACCCCGCGCGCGACGAGCAGGTGGCGCTGTTCCAGAAATGGCTGGAGAAGAACCACTATCCGCGGATGGAGCTGCGGCTCGACGTCTCCAACAACAACGATTCCAAGAAGCTCATTCAAGGCGTCTCCGGCGTCCTCGGCGACATCGTCGACACCGGGCCGATGCTTTATTACGAGGCCGTCGGCTTCCTCGAAGACATGACGGACGCCGCCCGGCGCCTGGGGTTTGAGGCGTCGAAGACTTACCCGGCGCTGGAGCCGGATCTGACGGTCAACGGGCGCCTCTACCGCTTTCCCTGCAACGTGACGGCGAACGTCTTCTGGGTGAACAAAGAGACCTTTCGGAAATACGGCGTTCCCCTGCCGCCGAAGACATGGGATTTCGAGACCTTCGAGCGCCTGGGCAAGGAGTTCGTGAAAGCCGCCAATCCGCCGGGCAAACGCCAAAAGGTCTTCTTCACCGATCGCGCCAACGTCAACAAACTCGACATCATGCGCCGCAGCCTGGGGTTGTCCGTGTACAACGAAACGATGACGCGCTGCATTCTCGACGACCCTCGCAACGTCGAATGTTTGCGCCTCCTGCGGAAGTGGACCGACGAGGATCACATCCTGCCGAGCGCGGCGGACGAGGCGTCGTTTTCGACCGATCAGGGCTACGGCGGCATCATCGCCCAACTCTTCTATACCGGCAATTACGCCATGTTCCAGGGTGGGCGGTATTTTCTGATCTTGTTCCGCCAGTTCGGGAAAATGGACCTGGGCGTGGTCCACATGCCCTGTCAGGAGTTCGACAACGCCACCATCGCCACGCGCGCGGCGGTGGTCTACCGCGGGTCGCCGCACAAGGACTTGGCCGCCTACTTCCTGGCGTTTCTCGCCAGCGACGAGTACAACATGCACATCATCAAGGACGGCGACTCGCTGCCGCCCATCCCAGCGTTCACCCGGACCGAGGCATACCTCCATCCGCCCGACTACCCGAACGAATGGGAGGCGCACAAGGAGTTCGCCGAGGTCGCCGAGACCATCTCGATCACGCGCAGCAACAGCCCGTTCGTGGTCGATTCGACGTACTCGCGGATCGAACAGGAGACGCTCGACGCGGTGCTGGCCGGGCTGTATTCGCCCGAGGGAGCGGCGCCGCTCGCGGCGCGACGCCTCAACGAGGAAATTCAACTGAGCATCAAAGAGAACCATGATTTGCGGGACTTATACGAACAGTTGACGGCGCGGCAGCAGGAGATCGACCGCCTGCGCGCCGCGGGCAAAAAGGTCCCGGCGCACTGGCTCGACAACCCGTTTCACAAAACCTACTACGCGCTGAAAGGCTGCGCGGAATGGCCCGGTCCACTGCGTCCATGAGGTCCATCCCGTCCATGCCGTCCACATCGCCCTATCGCCACCTGAGTTCCCGATCATGCCCATGACCTCCAAACAACGACGCGAACTCAGCCACGGCCTGGCGTTCCTGGCGCCCAACATCCTGGGCTTCCTCGTCTTCGCGCTGATTCCGCTGGGCTTCAGTTTGGGGATGGCGTTCAGCAACTGGGACCTGCGCCTCCAGAACATGTTCAAACACGAGCCGCTGCGCTTTGTCGGCTTCGACAACTTCCGGCGGTTGTTGAGCAATCCCTACTTCTGGCGATTCCTCGGCAACACGCTGTTCGCGATGATGGAAATCCCCTTCTCGGTCGCCGGCAGCTTGCTGCTGGCGCTCCTGCTGACGCGCGATCTGCGCGGCGGGAATCGCCGGACGTTCGGCCTGCTGGTCGCCGGGGCGGTTCTCGTCGGCAGTTGCGCGATGCTGGCGGCGCTTGGCGCGGGCGGCTCGGCCATGTTCATCCTCGTGACCGGCCTGGCCTGCGGGGTGTTGATGGGGGGCGTGCTGGGCGGCTCGTCGTTCTACCGGACTCTGTTCTACCTGCCGCACTTCTGCGCGGGGGTGGCGACGTATATCCTTTGGAAGAAACTCTATAGCCCATTTGCCGGCCCGATCAATCAGGCGCTCGCGGCCCCGCTCGGCGCCTTGAGCGCGTTGATCCAGGCGCAGCCGGCGCCGCTCGTGCGGTCGGGCCTGTGGGCGCTGTTCGCGGCGATGGCGGCGCTGCTCCTCGTCGGCGCGCGGCGGCTGAAGGCGATGTGGAGCGACGGCGAACTCGGCGGGACGGCGGCGATCTTGCCCGCGATTCTGTTGCTTCTGCCGGCGGCGCTGGCGCTGCGATGGTCGCCGAACCGCGCGGCGGCGTGGGCGGCGGCGGCCGTCGCGGCGGCCATCCTGCTGTGGGCGGCGGTCTCCACCTCGGGAGGGCGCGAATGGACGTGCGCGCGCGGCGAAGGATTCGGCGAGGCGCTCATGCTGAGCCTGGCGCTGATGGTCGGGCAGTCGGTGGCGCTGGGCCTGGGCATCGTGGCGTATCATCTGCCGGCGATGGCGGCGAACGGGCTGGAGGCGCCGGGATGGATCAGCGCGTACGATTGGGCCAAGCCGGCGTTGATGCTCATGTCGATGTGGGGCGCCATCGGCTCGAACAACATGCTTCTCTACATCGCCGGCCTGTCGAACATCCCGGTGGAATTGTATGAAGCCGCGGACATCGACGGCGCCTCGCCGTTCCAACGGTTCTGGAACGTGACCTGGCCGCAACTGGCGCCGACGACGTTTTTTATCCTGGTGATGGCGACGATCAACGGCCTGCGCGGCGGCTTTGAAACGGCGCGCACGATGACGCTGGGCGGCCCGGCGGGTTCGACCACGTTCCTGAGTTACTTCATCTTCACCGAGGGCTTCGAAACCGGGCGGCTCGGCTATTCCTCGGCGGTGGCCTGGACGCTGTTCGTGATGACGCTGGCGCTGACGATGATCAACTGGAAGTTCGGGAATCGATACGTGAACGACTGATTGCCGATTGCTGATTGCCGATTGTCGATTGAAACGGCAACCGCCAAAGACAAACAAGGATGCCCTGGTGGAAGCAAGCAATGGAAATAGCCGCGATGTCCTCGAAAAACGGGGACAGGCGCGCTTTTCCAAACCGACGGGAAAGCGAGCCAGTCCCCATTTTCCCAGTCCCCATCTTTCGAATCGCGAAGTCCTGCGCAGCCGGCGCGAGGCGACCGCCCGGCGCGCGGCCGGCATCGGGGTCGCCCACGTCGTCCTGGCCTTGATGGGCGCGACGATGGGCCTGCCGTTCCTCTGGATGGTGTTGACGAGCCTGAAGACCGTGCCCGAAGTCGGGCTGGAGAACTGGCTGCCGGCCGCGCCGCAATGGCGGAACTACGCCGAGGTGTTCAAGGTCATCTCGTTCGCGCGGTTCTATTGGAACAGCATCTTCGTGTCGTCGTGGATCACGTTCCTCCAAGTCCTGACCAGTGCGTTGGCGGCCTTCAGTTTCGCGCGGCTGCGCTGGCCGGGCCGCGACCGGGTTTTCTTCCTGTACCTGTCGACGATGATGGTCCCGCCGATGGTGATGATGCTCCCGGCCTACCAGATCGCCATTACCCTGCGCCTGGTGGACACCTTCCCGGGGCTGATCATCTTCGGCGCCTTCTCGCCGTTCGGCACGTTTCTGCTGCGGCAGTTTATGCTGACGTTGCCCACGGAGCTCGACGAGGCGGCGGAGATCGACGGGGCGAGCAAATGGCGCGTGTTCTGGGACGTGATCCTGCCGCTGGCGCGCCCGGGGCTGATCACGCTGGCGATCTTCACTTTTGTCGGTTCGTATCAGAGCATGACCTGGCCGCTGGTCATGCTGAGGAGCATGCACAAGTACACGCTGCCGATCGGATTGATGTTCTTCGACTCGACGCGCGGGCAAGCCACGCACTTGTTGATGGCGGCGGTGACGATGTCGGTCCTGCCGATGATCGTTCTGTTTGTCCTCCTCCAGCGCTACCTGGTCCGCGGCATTCAACTGGGGGCGATTAAGGGATAGGAAAAGGCAGAATCATGAGAGCAGAATAATAAAAGGCACTGCCGCGCTTTCATTATTCTGCCCCCCGATTATTCTGCCTTCGGTCTGTTGTCGTTCCATTCCATCCGCAGGAGCTTCGCATGAACGCCCAAATCGTCATCGATCCGTATCGCCCCATCGGCCCCATCGATCCAAATATTTACGGCCAATTCCTCTGCCGGCGCCGCTGGGTGGCCGACGAGGGGCTGTATGACCCCGCCCATCCCGACGCCGACGAAAACGGGCTGCGGCGCGGAGTGGTTCAAGCCCTTTCCGAAAGCGCGCCGCCGATCATCCGCTGGCCCGGAGGGTGCACCGGCACGAGCTACGACTGGCGCGACGGCGTCGGCCCCCAGGCGGAGCGCCCGCGCACCATCGACGTCCACTTCGGCTACGACGTCGGCAACGGGTTCGGCACAGCCGAGTTCGTCCGATTCTGCCGCGGGATCGGCGCCGAGCCGCACATCAACCTGAGCACCGGCTTGGGCACGCTGCGCGACGCGGTGGAATGGATCGAGTACTGCAATTTCGCGACGCCCAGCAAGTTCGCCAACTTGCGCCGCGCTCACGGCCACGACGAGCCGTTCCACGTGCGCTATTGGCAGATCGGCAACGAGAACTACGGCCCGTGGGAGATCGGCCATCATTCCCCCGCCCAATACGCTTACATCGCCGGCGAGTGGGCCAAGACGATCAAGAAGATGGACCGATCGCTTAAGGTGCTGGCCGTCGGCGGGTCGCAACGGCGGCTCGATTGGGATTGGATGGTCCTTGAGGAGGCCTTCGATCACATCGACTACCTGACGGCGCATCGCTACTGGAATTTCAACTCGGAACAGGGCATCGACAACTATGAGGAAATCGCCGCGGTCGGCTACGGCGAGGAGCGCACGATGCAGGCCCTGGGCGGCGCGATCGAACTGGTCGCGCGCGCCAAGAAGGCCAAGCGCCGGCCGAGGCTGGCCTTCACCGAATGGAACTGCCGCGACGCCTCGCACGCCGAGATGTCAAGGCAGTGGCGTCCCCGGCGTTCGCAATACCGGCTGGTCGACGCGCTGGCCGCCGCCGGCTTCCTCAACGCCATGCAGCGCCAGTGCCGCGTCGTCGGCCTGGCCACCATCGCCCAGTCGGTCAACGTCGTGGGGATTCTCTCGGTGACGCCCGAGGCGGTGGTGCGCGAGACGGTTTACTGGGCCTTGTGGATGCAGCGCCATCACAGCGGCCCGACGGCGGTCGACGCGCGCGTCGAATGCGACGGCTACGCCACGGTGTTCGGCGAGCACCTGCAACAGCCGCTCGACGCCGTGCCGTTTCTCGACGTGAGCGCCACGCTGGACGAGGCGAAGAAGCGCCTGTGCGTGTCCATCGTCAATCGCCACCGGACGCAGGAGATGACGACACGCCTGCGCCTGCGCGACGCGAAGCCCTCGTCGACCGCGCGCTTGCTTCGGCTGTGGTGCGACGACCCGCTGGCGCGCAACACGATGGAAGCGCCGGACCGCATCAAGCCCGTTGAGTCCGCGATCCGCAATGCCTCCAGCGATTTCGAGCTCGCCCTGCCGCCGCATTCGTATTCGATTGTGGAACTGGCGTTGCCGTGAGTGGCGCAGGCTTTGAGTGACGTGGGCTGCCAGCCCGCGCAGACTCTGAGTGGCGTAGGCTTTCCAGCCTGCGTTCTTTGCACATCCAGCATCTTTGAGGCGCGCAGGCTGGAAAGCCTACGCCACTCAAGCCAGCCTCGGACGCAGTTCCTGAGCCTGTCGAAGGGCAAGGCTGGCCTACTTGTGCGGCTTGGGTTCCTTGGCATTGAGCGCCCAGAATTGCTTCATCAATTCCAGCCTCACGAAGCCGTTGGGGGCGAGGCTGGGGTCCTTGGGATCGGGGCCGGTTTCCAGGCTCCAGTTCGCCGCCGCCTTGTAGGAATGGTAGGCCCAGTGCCAGCCGTGCGATTCGAAGAAGTCGATCACGTCCTTCAGCCACTGTGTCCCGCCGTAGGGCTCGGACAGGCGCGTGGTGGAGAACTCGCCGATGTAGAGCGGCGCGCCGGTCCGCTTCTGAAAATCCACGATCGGCTGCATCATCCCCAATAGATCCTCGTTCGTCAGGCGGTCGCTGGGATACCTGAAGCCAAGCTTATATTCCGGATGTTCCGGACTGCCCTGGCCGGTGAAAGCCTGCGGCTGATACATGTGGCACGAGTAGACCGTGTTCGGGTCGCCGGTCGGCTGCTGCGGCCGCAGCGAAATCGGCATGCCGCCCGCCCAGCCGCCTTCGACGATGATGGTGGTCCGGAGGTCGACGGAGCGGATGGCGTCGGTGGCACGGCGCATCAGCAGGTCGTAGTCGCGCGGCGTGTTCTTCCATTCGGCCGGCGGGGTCCAGCCTTCCTTGGCCGCCGGCGGGGTTTCGCCGCGCTTCTCGCGGGCCGCGCTGGGCTCGTTGAGCAGATCGTAGCCGATGACGGCGGGGTGGTCGCCGTAGCGCCGGGCGATTTCCTTCCACAGGCCGATCATGGCGTCCCAGTTCTGGAAATCGCTGAACAGCCGGCCCTCCGTCTTGCCCGGCGTGCTGTGCAGGTCGATGACGACCCACAGCCCGTTGGCCAGCGACCAGTCCAGCACCTGCTGAATGCGGGCGAAGCCTTCTTCGTCGAACTCCAGCGGCGAGGTTGAGCGGATCAGTTTGTTGTCCTTCTTCGGATTCGAGGGGTCGGCGTGCAGTTCCAGGCGAA
>JAPLSS010000936.1 GCA_026398515.1 Candidatus Sumerlaeota bacterium
AACGACCGCCTGCAAGGTGACCGCGAGCTGCATCCGGATCTGGCTTTGCTGGGCGGGGGGGAAGATTCGCCGCCCTGGCCGGGCGCCGGGTCGACCGCCTTGGACGCGGCGGGAGCGGCGGTTGTCGCGGGCGCGGATGCCGTCGTGACCTTCTCCCCAAACTGCTTCTGGAAGAACGCCACCGCCCGGCGCGCGGCCTCCTTTGTTTCCGGAATGTCGGGGCGTCCAAAGTAGAAGCCGTGGGGAGCGTTGTCCGGCAAGTACGTCTCGACTTCCTTGCCTGCGGCGCGCAATCGTTTGACGTATTCGTCGATGATCGAAACCGGCGAGTTGTTGTCATTCTTCCCGTTGACGATCAAAATGGGGCAGCGGACCTGGGCGACCTCGGTGAAGGCCGAACTATAGCCGTACTTCGCCGGGTCCTTCTCGATCTCCTCCGCCGGCGCGCCGTATTTCGTCTCCATGTCGCCAACCAGTTTATTGAGGATCGAGACGAGTTGCTCGCCGCGCCCGAAGGCCTTCTTAACCTCGATCAGTTCCATCGCCGCCGGGGCGCAGAGGACGGCGCCCTTCATGTCGACGCGCGAGACGACGCGCGAGCCGAGTTGCGCGCCGTGGCTGCCGCCCAGATAGCCGACGCGATTCGGGTCCACGAACGGAAGCGCCTTGGCCGCCTTCACCGCCTCGACCGTATCGTCGATTTCGATCGGCACGATCGCGATCTTCTCGGCCGGGCGATAATCGATGGAGTAGACCGCGAAGCCCGCCTGGATGAAATCCTCGGTCGGCGGCTTCGTCGAGCGGCCCAGCCCCATGGCCGCGCCCACCGCCTGGACCCCGCCGTGCGCCAACACGATCACCGGGAACGGGCCATCGCCCGCCGGCTTGCGGACGTAGGCGGGCAGAACGATGCCGTCGATGCCATGATACTCCACCGCCTTGCCCATCGAGTCGTCGTCGAAATGTTCCCAGCCATCGTCCGGCGCCGGAGCGGCCGCGGCCAGGTGGACCGACAGAATCACCTGCAAGAGAAGCCTTAGCATCAAAGAAACTCCCTCATGAAAGTATGTGGAGAAGATGACCGCTTCACTGCTGTGAACAGGAAGGTGGCACAACAGCCTGACGATCTCAAGCCGGAATGCGTCTGGCGGCTCGGCTCGAACGAGGCGCATGTCCAAATCCCATCTGCTTCTAGCGCCGGGCGCCATCCGCAAGAATGGCCGGAAAAACGAGGGACAGGCACGCTTTTCCGATGGATCGTGAGCCGGTGAATCCGAAATCTTCGGTCCCTTCGACACGCTCAGGGCTGGCGGAAAAGCGAGCCAGTCCGCGTTTTTCCTGGATTCCCCCGGTAGAATTCGTCAATACGCCCTGAACCCCAGGATGCGCCCAGGTTTCGCTTGACAGCCGCGATCGTCGAAAGACGATACTTGCGACCGGCGCAAGCGCTATGGCCCCGGCGCTCCGCGAAACGCCGGGAGAACGATTCCCTGTTGCGGGTAGGAGATGTCCTGTGTTGATTCGCCTCCACGTTTTGCTCGCTTCACTGGCCCTCATGGCCCAAGCTACGGCGGCCCCAATCCAGGTTGACGACCCGCGATTCAACGAGATCCGGGCCAAGCACGAACGCGGCGAGAAGGTCACCGAGGAAGAGCGCGATTATTTCGAAAGCATCATCGACCTGCGAACCCAGCAGACAGCGGTCAAGACCTTCGCCGATTGGGCCAAGGAGCATCCGGCGCACGATTCTCTGGGATTGATCCCGCTGACGGATTTGGGCGCGGGCGAATACCAGGGCGAACAGGGCGGCCTTTACCCGGGAGGGTCGAACACGGTTCCCGAGGCGCACCTGAAGGCCGGCCTGAAGCTGGCCTCGGAGATCGCGCCGCTCGATCGCGAAGGCAAGAAGTCCGGCGACGGCCGCATCGTGTTCTGCTCCATCGGCATGTCCAACGTGACGCAGGAATTCCGTTCCTTCCTCAACAAGCTCGTTCCCGCCGAAAAGAGCCTGAATCCGAAACTGACGGTCGTCGATTGCGCCCAAGGCTCCATGCCGGCCTCCAAGACCAAGGACCCCAATTTCCCGTACTGGAAGACAGTGAGCGCGCGCCTGGCGGATGCCGGCGTCACGGAGCAACAGGTTCAGGCGATTTGGCTCAAGCAAGCCAACCCCCGCCCGACCGAGCCGTTCGCGGAACACACCCAGATCTTCTACTCGGACATGACCGATGTTCTCCACAACCTTCATAATAAGTTCCCAAACCTGAAGATCGCCTATCTGTCGAGCCGCATCTACGCCGGCTACGCGGTGAGTCCGTTGAACCCGGAGCCTTTCGCGTACGAAGAAGGCTTCACCATGAAGCGGCTTATCGCCGACCAGATCGCCGGCAAACCGGAGTTGAACTACGATCCCGCCAAGGGGCCGGCGGTCGCCCCCTGGATCGTCTGGGGGCCGTACCTCTGGGCCGATGGCATGAAGGCCCGCAAGGACGGGCTGGTGTGGAAGCGCGAGGACCTCAGTCCCGACGGAACGCACCCCTCGGTCGTGGGCCGGGAAAAGGTCGCGAAGATTCTGATGGATTTCCTCAAGGCCGAGCCGACCGCGAAGCCTTGGTTCCTTGCTCGCTGACGCGCGAAACGCTTAGAGCGCGCCTCGAGAGTTCCTCCTGAATGACAGGCGTTTCGCTGGCGCGCCGTCGGTCCGAACAGGCCGCGCCCCGGAAGATCGACGGCGCGGCCGAAGCGAAGTTGGTGGCGCTGGGGTGCAGCCCGCCGCCCGCGGGGCGGCGGCGCGTGGCCGCCACGGAAAGCAAGACCCGCCTGGACTGGGCTGGGCAGGTACGTCGTCTGCCGGAGGAAGACTACCCCATGCGCTCAAGGCGCATCTGGGTGCTCCCCGCCATCGACCTCGATGACGCCATGCGGCGCAAACAAGGAACCGGGGGGCGCTATGTTCCAGCTTTACCCGTGATGCTGCGTTATTTATGACGCCGAGTATAACGACAACGGGAGATACGCCGACGATTTCCTATAGTCCGGCGGCGTTGCACGCCAGACCCATGTCATTCCAAAGGACTCCGCCATTATGCCCGTGACTGTGTATCCCAAAGGAACCACGATTTATTGCCCCGAGAAATGCTTCAACGGCTACTCGCTTATCCTCGTTCCCGGCGCGGACAACATGGACGCCGGTCTGATCGACATGAACGGCGCCATCGTCCATCGCTGGACGATGGCGAGCGAGCGGAAGAAAGCCGGCTTCCCGCGCCTGCGGCTCCTCCCCGACGGACGCCTGCTCGTGCTGCGCTCGGTGGGCAACCGCATCGTCGGCTACGCGCAGGAATTCGACTGGGACGGCGCGCTCGTCTGGGAATATTCCCCGCCCGCGGGACTCTGGCCCCATCACGACATCGAAAAGACGGCCACGGGCAACACGCTGCTCATCTGCCGCGAGTTGGTTCCGGAAGCGATCCGCGCCAAAGCCAAGGAGCCCGAGCGACGCGCGAAACTCTATGCGGACGTCATTCAGGAAATCTCGCCCGATAAGCAGGTCGTCTGGGAGTGGCATCAGTACGACCATCTCGACATCGACCGGAAGGCGAGCGTCTTCGCTTCGCCCGCCTGGTGGTTCGGCCCGGAGAACAACACCCTGGTCGATTGGGTCCACACCAACACCATCCAGGCCTTGCCGCCCAACCGGTGGTTCGACGCCGGCGACACGCGCTTCAAGCCCGGCAACCTGCTGATGAGTTCGCGCGCGCTCGACGTGGTTTTGATCGTCGACCGCGACACGAAACAGATCGTCTGGGAATACACGGGCGACTATCGCGGCGGCCTGTCGGGCCAGCACGATTCGCACATGATCGAGAAGGGCCTGCCCGGCGAGGGAAATATCCTGATTTTCGACAACGGCGCCTCGCCCACCAAGGACTTGTCGCACTGCGGCGCGTCGTTCGTTCTCGAGATCGATCCAACGACCCAGAAGGTCGTGTGGGTGTATGACAAGCGCGAGCAGTTTCACAGCAACTTCACGTCGAGCTGCCAGCGGCTGCCCAACGGCAACACGCTGATCCTGGAGTCGGCGCACTCGCGCCTGTTCGAGGTCGCCCGCGAGTGCGAGACCGTCTGGGAATACGTCTTCGCCTGGCAGCCGCACTCGGCGCGCGCGTATCGGTACGGCTACGATTTCTGCCCCCAGACTCGGGCGCTCGGCCGGCCCGAAGAGCGCCCCGTGGCCCCCGCGTTCTGACCTCCCGCTCGCCGGACATCCAAACACCCGAGGCGTTCGGCGGGGTCTTGCCGAAACTCGCCGCCATTCCTACGACTCATTCCACCAGACATCAATGTGGCGCTCGGGCTGGTAGGGCTTGCCGACGATGTCCGGGCGGCCGTCGCCGTCGAAATCCGCGATGCCGAGGCTGTGCGGGTGGAACAGATCGTCGCGCAGGACGGCGGGCTTCCCGTCGGGCGGGGCCCTGGGCCTATCGTTCAAAGCACGCCGCGATGAGGTCATCGAGTTTCCCCGTCGCCAGGCACTGCACATAGTCCGCGGCGCCGTAATACAGCTTCACGGCGCCGTCGGGTTCGGGCACGACGGCGCCAGGGAAGACGACATTGGGGACCTGGCCGACCATTTCGTACATCTCTTCCACGAACAGGATCGGCGCCTTGGCCCGGGCGACGACTCTCCACGGCTGCTCCAGGTCGAGCAGCATCGCGCCGCATGCATAGTTCACTCCGTTGCTGTGGCCAAAAACGCCGTGATAAACCTCCAGCCATCCCTGCGTCGTGCGGATGGGGGGAGCGGCCGGACCGATCTTCTTCGATTCCCAGAAATGCTGCGCGTCGGCGATCGGCCGGCAGTTTCCCCAATACTTCAGGTCCGGCGACGAGGCGATCCAGATGGACCCGCCGCCCTGCTGGTTCTGCGGCCGGTGCAGCATCCAGTATTCGCCGGCGATCCGTTCGGGGAAGAGCACGGCGTTGCGATTCTGAATGTGAAGCGGAAAACTGACGTGCCGCGCGGTCCGGAAATCCTCGGTCTGCGCGATGCCGATGCGGCAGCCATGCGGCGACACCGCCGCGTAGGTGATATAGTACCGGCCCTCCAGCGGGTTGATGCGCGGGTCCCACCAAGTTCCCAGGGCCGGCGGGGGCGCCTTGATCGCGCGGTCGAATTCCGCCTGCTCCTCGGGCGCGCAGACGTATTCCATCGGCGCCGGATCGGGCGCGAAATGGACGCCGTCGCGCCCGCGCGAAATCCACGTGTACTGGCGCTTGCTGGTCGACTCGAAGCGACTGGCCATGATGTACTCGCCCTGGGGCGTCTTGACGCACCCGGAGTTGTACACTGCGCAGCACGCCGCCGGCATGTCCTTCGGCGCCAGGATCGGGTTGCCTTGCCAACGGATAACGACGTCTTTCTTGGGGAAGATCATGGGGCCGTCCTTTCGTCGATAGGAGATCGATCCACGCTCCCGGCGCAACCCCTTGCCGCGCGACCATCGAAAACCAGATCCGGAAACCGTCTACCTTTTCATCCCCCGCGGATCCAGGGCGTCGCGCAGGCCGTCGCCGAAGAAGTTGAAGCCCAGCATGAGCAGGCTGATTCCGACGGCTGGAAACAGCAGGATCCACGGCGCCGAGGCCAATTGCGTCACGCCGTCGCTGGCCAGGGTGCCGAGGCTGGCCTTCGGCGCCTGCACGCCCAAGCCGATGAAACTTAAAAACGATTCCGTAAAAATCGCCTGGGGGATGTCGAACGTCGCCGTGACGATGATCGGCCCCATCGCGTTCGGCAGGAGATGGCGGAAGAGGATGCGCCGCGGCGAAGCGCCCAGCGCCCGCGCCGCTTGCACGTAGTCCAGTTGCTTCAGCCGCAGCATCTCGCCGCGCACGATCCGCGCCATGCCCAGCCAGTAGACCAACCCCAACGCAATGAAGATGTTCAACAACCCGCGTTCGAGAATGACC